>JAJZZZ010000015.1 GCA_021797265.1 Thermoplasmata archaeon | reverse complement strand
TTCGTAGATCACCAGGGATTGAATGAAATCCTTCATAGAGTCCTGAAGAGGAACGATCATAAGTTCACTTACAACAAAACCACTGGTCTTGTGAATGGCTCATATGTGGGCTTCGATTTCAACAGCACTACCGGCGTTGTGAGCAACTTTACCGCAAACGCCCTTGGAAATCTGAGAATATTCAATGAGATAAGCGCAACAGGCAATGGAAGCCTTGGCTCCTCAAGATATCTGCCTGTTTTCAGGGACGGAAATTTCAGTATCCTTGGCAGCCTTTTCCTGTATGCCAATTCCAGTTATTTGTTTGTTATGCATAACAATCCTACACTGAACACCGGTGCGCTGCTGAACAATGGAACAATGAAGTTTGCACTCGCAGCCGGATTCAATGTTACAGAAGTGCATCTTTCTGCAGGTGCTGAAACAACCCTGAATACTTCAACTGCAAGCTCCAACAATGACATATTCATGAATGAAACACTGAATCTCAATGAGAATGTACAGGCATCCTCCGAAGCATATCTAATACATGGGCATGGAATGAGGGGTTTCCTTTATGTTAATGGCGCAAACTTTTCCTCTTACAACAATACAACACATGTCATTGAGGTAAGTGCGAACAGTTCATCCGTGGCGCATATGACCTTTGTGGCTCCCCCGGGACTTCAGAAAATTTCTTCATCGGCGGCCGCTCCTGTGGAATACGCAATTGAGCATGGAAAAATAGCGGCAGAACTGTCTATTGAAAACATGGGAGCAGGAGCAGTAAACTTCAGTACGTTCTTCAACAATTCACTTAGCATAAACGTTACATCGGCAGGCTCCGGAAGAGTATCAATGATAGTGAGTTCAACACAGCACTTCGGAAACAACATTGCAATATTTGTCAACAGCTCCTTCCTTACATCAACCGGAAAGATCTACGTTTATTTTGACGGCAAACTTGCAACTCAGTTATCCAGCGCTGGCAGCGCGCTGAATGTGACCAGCAGCGTGAAGGCATACTACGCAGCCGTTCCGGAAAATGGAGGATACCTTGTTATTGTCCATATACCACACTTCAGCACACATAATGTGACAGTATCCTCAACACCTGAAGGGCCAGTGTCAAATCTTCCCGGAAACCTTTCCTACCTTGAACTTGGCATAATCGGTGCTGTGGTTGTTGTTATAGTGGCCGGTACTGCAATTGTTTATACAAGAAGGAAGAAATAGATCTTCCTTCAAATAACTATTTTTTCTGCGGCTCCTCTTTTTACAAGCAAATCAGCAAACGTTGATGGAAGATAGACCAGATCCTGATCATGCAGAAAGTAATCTCTGTCAGGCTGTGCTATTGGAGGCTGATCTCCTTTTATCAAAACAAGGGCATATTCGACTGGAGCTTTCTCCTCCAAAGGTTTCTGAACATTCGTATCTTCGGTCTCGACTTCCTTCTTTAATTCAGGTGCTTTCTCCTCTGGCCCTTCTTCCTTAATTCGAGGTGATGGTTCTTCCTTCTTTTCTCTCTGCAGGAGGACCTTATACTGATCCTGAATCTGGTTGTGAAGGACAACTATGAACTCTTTCTCCTCCGGGGTAAGGGAGGACATCAGCTCTGAGTCTAGATCATAGACCGATAGTGAGGCAATTTTTTCAAATCGGCGCTGAAAGAGAGCCTTAAAATCACGTTCAATCTCATCCATCCTCTCCTTGATCCGGATGTATGAACTGATGTCCCTGTCCTTGAGATGGCTTTCTGATTCCTGCATTAACGTTTCAAGGGCGGACACAATGTTTCGATAGAAGGTGGGCTCCATTTTTCTGATCTTCTTTGTTCTGGCCTCAGCCCTGAGGAATGATCTGAGTTCCTCTGATACCTTGTCGATCTGAGTTGGGCTGAGATTCATGCCTTTAGATAACATGTGAATATATTTAATTCTGGCTCAGGACCGATTACCGTTCATATCATTCCTGCGAAATGCTCCGATCCAAAGACAGAAACTGGTGTATCCCTGAAAATGTTTGAAAACAAGTCCTCCCAGTTATCCATATTTTCCCTGATGTAAATCGCCCTTTTTGGCACTGAGTCAGGAGGGATAACTTTCCATGAAGATGGATCATCCACGTAGTCAGTTTCAAGAAACATTCTACGCCTGCTTCTGCTGATTTCCCTTGTGTTCTGCCGTGTGGCCAGCACCGACAGGGTGAGAGAATTTTCGAAGGATAGATCTGAAGGAAGGGCATGATGCTTGACGACTTTGACAGGATCAAGGCCTGCAGACTTTGCAGATTTTTGGAGGCTGCAGTAAGATTCAGGCGTGAGGTCCTCAGTGTGCAGAATTGCCGGAGCCCCATGGGCATGACATATTTTGAATGCATCTTCCAGAATGGAATTGAAGCCATCTGACCTGTCTGGCGAATATTCAAAATGTGGCCTTCCAATCTCGCCTATAGCATCTGCTCTCGAGTTCTCTAGATATTTCTCGGCAAGATATAGGCCCTCCCTCATTGATTCAAAGCCATCCATGGAGTGATTTTGAAAGTGAAAGTAGTCTAGAGGGTACGGGCCAAGAGTTACAAGAACCGGAATTTTGAACTCGGCCCTGATCATATCTGCAATCTTGAGGGTTCTTCCGTATATATCCTTATAATATCCAGCAGCCGGAACTCCATAATCAGGAAGATTTACTAGATTTACTGCGTTTCCGCCAAGCCTGGTGAATAGTTTTATTGCCTCAAGGAGCCTTCCATCCAGCCTCAGATGCAGATGATTGTCCATGATTATGAAACCGGCAAAATCTTTCATAATTCCTGGACATTGAATGAGATCATCCCTATACAGTTTCGCATTTGTAGATCCATACATAGGAGCCAACTGGTATAGTATCACCCTCTAAACTATTATAGAAGCACGGCTTGAGAAAAGGTTTATAATACGTTTAGACTATGGAAGCCCAAGGTGAATATATATGCAACAAGGCCAGATGGCTTATGATAGAGCAATCACAGTATTTTCCCCCGATGGTAGACTATTTCAGGTAGAATATGCAAGAGAAGCTGTTAAGAAAGGATCCACCGCTCTCGGAATCAAATTCAAGAACGGAGTGGCACTTATCTCTGACAAAAAAGTAAGAAGCCGGCTGGTTGAACAGAACTCAATGGAAAAAATCCAGCTCATTGATGATTATGTTGCAACAGTTACATCCGGACTTGTGGCCGATGCCAGGGTACTTGTTGATTACAGCCGGGTAGCTGCACAGCAGGAAAAGATTACCTACGGGTCACTTGTAAATATTGAAAACCTTGTGAAAAGGTCTGCAGATCAGATGCAGCAGTATACACAGTATGGTGGTGTAAGACCTTACGGTGTTTCCATGATTTTTGCAGGAGTTGACAGCATAGGACCAAGACTCTTTGACTGTGATCCTGCAGGAACAATCAACGAATACAAGGCAGTAGCAATTGGAGCACTGAGGGATCAGGTTACTGCATTCCTTGAGAAAGAATATAACGAGGGCATCAGTGAAACTGAAGCGGTTAAGATGGCCATCAATTCACTTAAGTCAGCAAGCGAGGAAAACGGTGAGTTCAGGAGCCCGGAAGTAGCCACCATAGTTGAAGGCAGCAAATTCAGGCTCTATTCTAAGGAAGAAGTGGAGAAACTCTCCAAATAACCATTTTTTATAATAAGGAAAATCAGTTTTTTCTTCGTAAAACCTGTCATCCAGATCAGGAATTTTTTATAATTTTAAATACTCCATAATTATGACCTTTTATGGTTCAGCTTGAAGATGCCATTGTGGCTAAGCTTGAATCACATGGCCATAGGTTCGAGATACTGGTAGACCCTGATGCAACCGATCACATAAGGGAGGGAAAAATAGATCTAAGCACAGATCTTGCCCTGGATGAAATCTACAAGGATGCAAGAAAGGGCGAAAAAGCAGGAGAGGAATCCCTTAAAGAGGTTTTCAAGACAACAGATGTCTCCCAGATAGCCATAGAGATTGTACGCAAGGGTCAGATACAGTTAACAACAGAGCAGCGACATAAGATGCTTGAGAGGAAAAAGAAGCAGATCATAGAGATCATTGCAAGGGAATCCATAAATCCTCAAACCAATGCCCCACATCCCCCTGCAAGGATAGCCCAGGCTATGGAGGATGCAAAGATACACATTGACCCGTTCAAGTCTGCGGGAGACCAGATTCAGGCAGTACTCAAGGCAATAAAACCAATCCTGCCGATAAGATTTGAAAGAACCAAGCTGGCTGTAAAGCTTACGGGAGATGCCTATGGCAAGGTCTATGGTGACATAGTGCGAATGGGATACCTTGTTAGGGAAGAGTGGGGCAAGGATGGAGCCTGGATTGGGCTTCTTGAGGTCCCTTCAGGGCTTACAGGAGAGATAATGAGTTCCCTTGGCAGAAAAGGGAAGGATGACATTGAAATACGGATAGTGAAGCAGTAATTATCCTGATTTGTATTTGCCATTTTACTTCTATATTTCCCTGAGAGCAATCAATAATAAGACAAAATGACATGTAGTACAGGCAACAATAAATATTCCCGGAAGATAAAGTGAATATCCTGCGGAAGAATTCCCGGTGAGAGGCGCAGATTGATCAGGCATTATTCCCAGTAAATCAGGGAAAAGCCATGCTGGTTTCCCATCGGGAGGCAATCGGTGAACATATGGTTAAAACAAGAGAGATAGTATTTCCCGGCGACATCGTTCAGGCTGAAGGAACCAAACCAAGGAACGGAACATACAGAAACAGCGACGGTACATATTCGTCCTGTTATTTTGGTACTGTGCAGGTATCTGAACAGTTCCTCGACGTGGTACCTTTTTCAGGAATCTATATGCCGAGACGGGGAGACAAAGTAATAGGAAAAGTAATAGATGTGGGCCCTTCAATGTGGGTAGTAGACATAAACTCAGCATATAACACTCTTCTTCACATCAATGACACGCCATGGAGAGTTAACCCTGGAGACCTGAAGAGGTTCCTTGGGGTTGGTGACTACATCTATGCCAAGATAATGTCAGTAAATGAAATCAGGGAAAGCTGGGTCACACTTAAGGACGTTGGGCTGAGGAAGATGGAAGGGGGGCACATTACAAGCATAGCCGCTCCGAAAATTCCCCGTATCATCGGAAAAGGCGGATCTATGGTGAACATGATTAAGGACGCCACATACACCAGGATAGTTGTTGGGCAGAACGGCCTGATATGGATTGATGGTGCTCCGGAGAATGTCATGGTGGCCATTTCTGCTATCAGGATGGTTGAGGAGGAGGCACACACAACAGGCCTGACAGATAGAATGCAGAAATATCTTGAAGAGAAAAAAGGTGAAATAGTTGGGAACAACGAGTGATATTAAACTCATAAACGAGGATGGCCTCAGGCTGGATGGACGTTCAGCTGATGAGCTGAGGCCGATGAAAATAGAGACAGATGTGCTTGCAAGGGCAGATGGATCAGCATACATTGAATGGGGAGGGAATAAGATACTTGTTGCGGTATATGGCCCCAGGGAGGCTTTTCCTAAACACACACAGGATATTGACAAAGCTGTGGTGAAGGCCAGATACAACATGGCTGCCTTTTCTGTGGATGAGAGAAAAAGGCCTGGCCCTGACAGAAGGTCCATGGAAATTTCAAAGGTTATCTCAGAAGCTCTTTCCAGTGCAGTGATGGTAAATCAGTTTCCGAGGGCGGAAATTGACGTTTATATAGAGGTTCTCCAGGCAGATGCAGGCACAAGGATTGCTGGACTTACAGCATCATCGGTTGCACTTGCTGCAGCTGGAATACCCATGAAAGACATGGTTGTTGGGTGCACTGCAGGCAAGGTTGAAGGTCAGGTCGTACTGGACCTTTCCAAAGAAGAGGATAATTTCGGACAGGCTGATCTTCCAATGGCAGTCCTTCCCAAGAGTGGAAATGTTGTACTTCTCCAGATGGATGGAGACCTTTCTGTGGATGAGTTTGAGAAAGCCACCTCAATGATACTTGAGGCCACAAAGAAGATACATAAAATCCAAAGAGATGCACTTGCAGGAAAATACAAGGCAATAGCCCTTGAAAGGAGTGGTGAATAATGCCGAGAGATGAAGCAGGAATACTCTCTGAAATAAAGAGGGATTTCATTATAAGGAGGTTGAAAGAGGGAAAGCGTGGAGACGGCAGAAAGCCTGATGAATACAGGGAGATCTCCATAACACCCAACTACGTTCCAAGATCTCCTGGATCTGCCATGGTGTGCCTTGGAAAGACCAAGGTAGTGGCTGGAATCAAGGTTGAGGCGGGCGAACCATTTCCAGACACTCCAAATCAGGGAGTCCTTACAACTAATGTGGAGCTTCTTCCAATGGCATTTCCAACCTTTGAGGCAGGCCCACCCAATGATACCTCAATAGAAATAGCCAGGGTAGTGGACAGAGGCATAAGGGAAAGCAAGATGATCGATATCGAAAGCCTGGTAATAGAACCGGCAAAGAAGGTATGGATCGTATTTGTAGATATAGATGTCATTGATTTTGACGGAAACCTGATAGATGCGTGCACGCTCGGCGTACTGGCTGCCTTAAAGAGCACCATAGTCCCTGGTTCCAAGGAAGGCGGAAAGGACTTCCCATTGCCGATCAGGAATACCCCTGTGGCTGTGACAATGGTGAAAATAGGAGACACACTTGTTGCTGATCCAGATCTGGAAGAGGAGCAGCTATCCTCTGCAAGGATAACTGTAAGCACAACGGAGGATGGGCATATCAGGGCAATGCAGAAGGGTGACGTTGGAGAACTTTCCATTGAAGAGATTAGAAAGGCTATTAATATGTCCAGCAATCTGGGTAAAGCTATCAGGGAGAAATACTTCAAGTGATATAGATGTCCAAGAGAACCGTAAAGGTAGGTGCTTCTGGCAGATTTGGCCCCAGGTACGGGGTTACTGTCAGAAAGACATGGAATGAGATTTACAAGCAGAAATCTGCAACATATGCCTGTCCTTCTTGCAAGCAGGACAAGGTAAAAAGAGTTGCTACAGGGATCTGGAGATGCAGACACTGCGGATACAAGTTCGCCGGTGGAGCTTATCTTCCTGAGACCTCTGTTGCTTCTCTTGTCAAGGGGGCCGAGAGTACAGATGTATAAATGCATAAGATGTGCCAGGCCTCTTGAGAAGTCCTTTGGAACTGCAGAGATTGAGTGCGAATGCGGCTCAAGGGTCTTTGTCAAGGAAAGGCCAAGCATTGAAAAGGTCATAATACCAAGATAACCCCCTCCATTTATATGCAGGAAACAGACCGGCTGATACTCTGCAAACACTGCTTTGCCAGGCTGTCCGGAATAAAAGATTCGTCCGTAAGCACTGAAGAAAGGGGAAAATATTCATCCTCACTTTTATTTGACAGAGGCCTGGCTGGACAGATTTCTTCTGGAAATAGCGAAGCTTGTGCTCTTTGCCACGGGATTCTTGACAGGATTGAAGATCTGTGTGATGCGGTAATTCCCCAGATCGGGGAAAGGGAATTTGACACATTTCTTGTAGGCTGTTCATTAACCCCTGAACAGGAGGATATAGAGAATTTCCTCAAGGATAAACTGAAATTTGAACCTGAAAAGCTCAAGAAGGAACTGAACAGGAAACTTGGGGTTGCATTCCAGAATAGGACGGGGAAAGAGGTTTCTTTTGACGACCCAGATATCATAATCAATTTTGACTTCACCTACGCCTCCTTCAAAATTCAGGTCAAATCCCTCTACATTTTTGGAATTTACAGGAAGCTGAAAAGAGGAGTGCCACAGACCAGATGGATACACAGAAGCGGGGGGGATGATTCCGTGGAGGCACAGATAGGAAAGTGTCTGAACCTCCTCACCATGGGAGAGGAATTCCATCTGCATGGATCAGGCAGAGAGGATGTTGATGTGAGAATGCTTGGAAACGGGAGAGAGTTCGTGATTGAATCCGTAGACCCACGGAAGAGGAAAATAAACCTTGATGAACTGCAATCAGCCATAAACACTTCGGATTCAATTTCAGTATCAGGCCTCAGGTATTCCAGCAAGAAGGAAGTTATCCGCATAAAGAGCTCTGCATTTAACAAATCTTACAGGGCAAAAGTCCTATCCGACAGTCCGATAGACAGCGAGAGATTGGGCAACGCAGCCTTAAATTTAACTGGAAAAGATATTTATCAGAGGACACCATTAAGAGTGACTGGTAGCAGGTCGGATCTCGTCAGGAAGAGACAGGTACTGAGTTGCCAACCCGAAAGTGTGTCACGGAATGAGGCTGTGCTTGCAATAAAGGCAGAGGCAGGCACTTATATCAAGGAGCTGATACATGGGGATGGGGGCAGGACCCAGCCAAGTCTTTCCAGCCTTTACGGTGAGGAGCTTAAGGTGCTGGAGCTTGATGTGATCTGGATACACAGAGACGGTGAATAAATGGTTAAGATGTCACATGGCCCTAGAGCGGGCTCCAGGATGAAAATGACAAAAAGGGCATCCGAAAAGGGAATGCCCAAAGTTAACGAGTTCTTAAAGAAATTCAGCGAGGGAGATCTGGCTGCCATATCAATAGAGCCATCCGTTCACTCCGGAATGCCCCACCACGGTTTTCAGGGACTTACTGGAAGAGTAGTAAGATCCCAGGGATCCTGTTATATGGTTAAGGTTAAGGTTGGAGGAAAGGAGAAAATGATACTTGCTGGCCCAGTTCACCTTAAGAAGATTGATGGTGTCTGATGAAAACCAGGTACATCTCGATCCCTGAAGCCTACGATTTGCTCTCAAAGAAAACAGATTATACAGAAACAGAGGGTGAAAACCTTTCATATGTTGAACATCTGATGAAGATGAAGGGCTCTGAGGCAAAGAAGGTTAAGTCAGAACTTATGAAAAAATTCAAGCTAAACGAGAAGGTTGCAACAAAGCTCGTTGACATAGCACCTAAGACTAAGGAGGAGTTTACCAGCATTCTTTCCTCATACAGTGTGCTTCTCAGTGAGGAAGAGTTAAATAACCTTATTGCCATTTTCTCTGAAGACTGAATGAGGTCAGGACTTGGAAGAATTCGCCTATATTCTGGATTATTTGCCACAGGGGAGGGCAAATGATAAAAGTTACCATAAATCATCCCTGGCATTAGCCGTAGGCGAAATGGAATTCAAGCTTCTGGAACTTATCCCGAAGCCTAACGCAGTCATTGCAATAGGAGACAGGGTTTACATTGGAAAGGATCAGCAGAAGAGAGATAAAATTCTATCCGTGAAGAGACGTATTCCATACTCAGAACTCACAAATGCAGCAATGAATGAACTCCCTTTCATACTGGAGAGCATAGTGAGGAAAAGAGAGCCGTTTTTCGTGGAATTTTTCAATAAGGCGGAGTCCATAAACACAAGGATGCATTCTCTTGAACTTCTTCCCGGATTTGGCAACAAGAGCATGTGGTCAGTCATTGAGGAGAGGAAGAAGAAACCATTCACATCCCTGGATGAGGTTTCAGAAAGGATAAAAACAGTTCATCATCCACAGAAGATGATTGCCAACAGGATTGTTGAGGAGCTCCAGGAAAGGAACGAGAAATACAAACTGTTCGTTGCAAGATGAGACCACTTGAGTCTGGTAAGTACAGAAAATACGGCCAGGTGTTCCTGAAGGACAGGAACATGGCCATGTATGAGGCCACACTTTTTGATATTCATGAAGATACATCTATTCTGGAAATAGGTCCCGGAGAAGGATCGCTGACAACTTTTCTTCTTCAGGCTGGGGCCATTGTTACTGCTGTGGAGCCAGATCACCGATTCGTCCAGGCTCTTGAGGAGAAATTCAGTAACGAGATATCCAGCCATAGGCTGCAGCTGATCAAAGGGGATTTTCTGAAGATCGGAGGAATGTCAATTGATGCAATTTTCGGGAACATACCATACAGCATCTCCTCCCCCATACTTTTCTCCCTGAACAGATTCACCTTCAGTAAATGTATTCTAATGGTACAGGCTGAATTTGCCAGGCGGATGGTTGCCATAAAAGGAACTCCGGACTATTCGAGGCTGTCAGTAAGTACCCAGCTGAGGTATAAGGCAAAGATCGAGAGGAAGGTACCAAGGAACTGTTTTTCGCCTGTTCCTGAAGTCGATTCCGCAATAGTTACGTTAATGCCACTTAATCTTCATTCTGAGGCTGAATTGAAATCTGTGGAGAATGTCATCAGGGAACTTTTCTCCCACAGAAGGAAAAAAATAGGGTCCCTTTACAGGGAATCGCCTGCAGATATTTATGAAAAAAGGGTTGAAGATTTATCCCCTGAGGAAATCTTCAACTTTGCTGCTTCTGTTGAGATGCCTTAGTAAGCTGCTTAATGTTCTTTGCAACCTCATCGAGGCCCATAACAGTCATTGGCTCAACAGATCCTGCTGTAGGAGTCTGGACAGGGACCATCATAAGCGTTCCTTTGCCCTCAAGCCCAATTTCATAAAGTATGTTGAGCCATCTCAACTGAAATGCTGTTGGATTTGTTGTATACTGATCTGCAGCCTCAACCATCTTCTGTGCTGCTTCAACCTCTGCCAGAGCAAGAGTGACTCTTGACCTCCTCTCCCTCTCTGCTGAGGCCTGCCTTGACATTGCCTCCTGAAGAGCATTTGGAACTATTACATCCCTTATCTCGACAGATGAAACCTTGATGCCCCAGTGCTCTGTCTTCTCATCAATAATCTCCCTTGCAGCTTCTCCTATCTTTTCCCTTTCTGACAGGATTTCATCAAAGGATGATTTACCAAGAACCTCTCTCAATGTTGTCTGAGCAGAATAGTTGGTTGCAACTCCGAAATTTTCAACATTCAGAACAGATTTCTGTGGGTCTATCACCTGGAAATACATCACAGCATCCACATTGATAGGGACGTTATCCTTTGTGAATGTACTTTCTGTCTTGAAAGATACAGCCTGTATTCTTGTTGAGATTATTGGATTCAGCTTTGATATGAAAGGGTACACGTAGATAATACCTGGCCCCTTCATCTGGGTGAACCTTCCAAGAGTGAACACAGCTCCCCTTTCCCATTCCTTCAGGATGTGCAGTCCACTCAGCAATATCAGGAGTATGACTATTCCTATGAATATGAACACATAATCAATAGTAGACATGATCAAGTATGGTAATCGCACTATAAAATTGTTTACAAAAATAATTATTACAGGGTTACCAGCAGAACCGCATTTTTTTATATTGAAATCCACGATAAGGTGCCGGTAATATTTCATGGATTTTAGAGCCAGACTGGTTTCATGGGAACAGATAGACACATGGTGCGGAAACATCAGAGAAAAGGTTTCAAACAGTTACAGGCCCGATATGATCATAGCTCTGGCAAGAGGAGGTCTTGTTCCAGCCAGAGTCCTGGCTGATATGCTCTGGATAAAGGACCTGATCTCCGTCAAGACGGAACACTGGGGAATAACTGCTACAGCCAGCGGTAAAGCTGTTCTTAAGGATCCTGGAAACCTTAACATAGAGGGAAAAAAAGTCCTGATTGTTGATGATATTACAGATACCGGACAGAGCATGAAACTTGCTTATGATTTCATTAAGGAGCAGAAACCTGCGGAAATCAGAACAGTTACAATGCTTCACATAACCAGGTCTTCCTTCATACCAGATTTCTTCTCAGAGATTATTGATGAGAAGAACTGGGCATGGTTCATATTTCCATGGAATGTTTATGAGGACCTTGACAACCTTCTTTCCAGAATACTGAAGGGCAGGATGACATTCACCCAGATTGAAAATGAACTGAAGGACCAGTTCAACCTGAACATTGACTCTTCATTCCTTTCACATATTCTGGACGAGTTCAGAAAAGCTGGAAGGATAGTTCAGGAGGACCACACCTTCAGCAAGCCTCCGGAATCACAGTGAACTGGCTTCAATTACAGTTCCAGATTTTCCCCTGGCAACTTCGGTAGCCTTGTCAAGTGAGCCGATCACAGCCTTTTTGCCCCCTTTTTTCACAAATTCCAGGGCTGCAAGAACCTTTGGCCCCATGCTTCCACTTGCGAACTGGCCCTGGTCAAAGTCCCTCTGGAGCCTTTCAGCAGATACTCGCCCAATCAATTCCTCATTCTCCTTTCCGAAATTTCTCTTGGCACCCTCCACATCTGTCAGGATTATGAAAGTTGAGGCCTCCACGATTCTTGCAAGCAGAGAGGATGCAAGATCCTTGTCGATCACTGCGTCCACCCCTGCATATCCTGAGGGAGTCTTTATGACCGGTATTCCACCCCCTCCGGAGGCCACGGGGAGAAAACCCTCTCTGAGGAGTGAGATTATCTGGTTCCTTTCAACAATATCCACTGGAGTGGGGGACGGAACGAGCCTTCTGTACCCTTTTCCTGGCTCCTCCCGCATTTTCCATCCCTTCATTTTCTGAAGCCGGGCAGATTCGTTTTCTGAGTAATAGGGCCCTATAGGCTTTGTTGGGTTACTGAATGCTGGATCATTCTGGTCCACAACCGATCTTGTCATCAGAACTGAGGGTTCTTTTGAGATTGCCAGCCTGAACCTTACCCTGTCCCATCCGTTAGAAAGCATTTCCCCTATAAGTCCCTGAGACATGGCCCCGCAGGCATGGAGAGGCATTGGTTTTACCGTCCGAACAGCTGATTCGTTCTGAAGGAGTATTGAACCCACCTGTGGACCGTTGCCATGGGATATTACAACCTCATTGCCCTCAATTACCTCAGCAAGTTTCTCGAAGGCCTGTTCTGCCCTATCTGCCTGTGTTTCAAAGGTCTGGTCATCACCCTTTCTCAGGAGTGCGTTCCCGCCAAAAGCTATGACAATTCTTTCCATAAGGCCACTGAGAAATGGTGAATATGAAGCAGTTATTTAAGGAATTCAGGATAGATCCGGCATTTCATATTCAGGATGTGTTATTTCCATGTTAACAGAACTCATCCGCCAAAATAGATATGCCACTATTTGCATTTACTATTGATAATATGACATCTCTTGGATGGGTAAAGGATGAAATCAAAGAATTGAAGGATAATGGACGATTTGTCCCCATAAGGATCATTGAGAGTTCCCAGGGCCCATGGATCAGGATAGAGGGTAAGATGAAACTCAACATGTGCAGCAATAATTACCTGGGTCTTGCAAATCATCCTGAGGTGAAAAAAGCAGCAAAGGAGGCCATCGATGAATTTGGAGTGGGAGCCGGAGCAGTAAGATCCATTGCAGGTACCAATGATCTGCATGCAAGGCTTGAGGAAAAGGTTGCCAGATTCAAGCATATGGAATCTTCCCTTGTCTATCAGGGGGGCCTTCTGGCTAATTCCGGGACAATACCATCACTGGTGGGAAAGGAGGATATTGTCTTCAGCGAAGAACTGAATCATGCAAGCATAATAGACGGGGTAAGGCTGAGTTCAGCATCAAGAGCTGTGTTCAGGCACATGGACATGAAGGATCTTGAGAAGGTTATAACGGAAAAGAGGAAGAGCGGCAGGAGGAGCCTTATAATCACCGATGGAGTTTTCAGCATGGATGGCGACATAGCACCCCTTAAGGAGATTGTGGAGATTGCAGAGAAGCACGATTCAATGACTTATGTGGATGATGCACATGGTGAGGGTGTGCTTGGAGATCATGGAAGAGGAATATGTGACCACTTCAATGTTTCAGGAAGGGTTGACGTTGAAATGGGGACATTCTCAAAGGCTGTGGGCTCCATGGGAGGATTCGTCGCCGGCAATGCAGATCTTATAGAACTTCTCAAGAGAAAGGCCAGACCATTTCTTTTCAGCAGTGCGCTTAATCCTGCTGATACTGCTGCCGTCCTGAAATCAATTGAAATCATGGAAAGGGATGACACTTTGCTCAGAAAGTTGTGGAGCAACTCTGAAAGGTTGAAGAAGGGGCTTGTTAATGCAGGGTTTAACCTTGGAAATTCCAAGACCCCCATCACCCCAGTGATTGTAGGGGATGAGAAGAAGACGCTTCTTCTGAGCGAGGAACTCTACAGGGAGAGCGATATATTTGCCTCTCCGATTGTATTTCCGACTGTTCCCAGAGGCACTGCCAGGATCAGGCTGATGCCATCGGCAGTCCACTCAGAAAGTGATATAGAAAAAACTGTTGAGGCTTTTGAAGCAGCAGGGAAAAAGCTTGGAATAACCGGACACTGATCCGGCATTCCTGAATATTAGAAGGTTAGGACTTCATATCCCTTTTTTATGTAGGAAGAAACAATCGGGCCGATAGGATCCACAGAAAGCCCTATTGATAGAAGCTTATCGGTTATGTTTTCCTTTGTTGCAACAGCGGAACAAGCGTTCGGAATTATTCCATCCTTTATGGCATCCTTCAAAATAGATGCAAATTCCTGGTTTGTGGTGGCCAGCTTCTCAGAAGGCCCGAAAAGTATGATTCTCACATCATTGAGCCACTTATTCTTTGCAGCATTGTAGGCAAACCTCATTCCGGTCATTGCCTTCCCCACTGCCTCCTCTCCACTGGATATTATGACAAGTATGTTTTCTGCCATAGTTGCCAATTAACTCCTGAGATATATTCTTATTGAATCTGCATATGTGTGATGATTGCTCAAACTCACCTTACCCCCTGTTGGAAGTGTAATGCTATCAACTGCGGAAACTCATTATGAGGGCACAGTGCTGCAGAGAGATAACAGGTTTATCGTGACTGTTGCATATAATGGTCAGAGGATTGAATGCCACCTTCATGATCCGGGCAGACTCAAGGAACTCATTTTCCCCGGAAATAGAGTGCTTTTCAGGGATTCACCCGGAAAGAGGACCAGATACTCCATTACTGCTGGAATGAGGGATGGGGATTGGATACTGACTGATTCCAGATTTCACAACAGGCTTGCCTCTATGTTTCTGCCAGAGGGCACAGAAAGAGAGGTTTCACTGGGAAAAAGCAGAATAGACTTCAGGTGGAATGATACTTACATAGAGGTAAAGGGTTGTTCCATGCTCGCCGGGGATATGGCAGTATTTCCTGATGCGCCAACCATCAGAGGGACCCATCATCTGAAGCTCCTGACAGATATTATGAGAAATGGCGGCAATGCCATGCTGGCAGTGCTTATTTTCAGCCACAGAGCAGGTTGTTTTTCCCCTAATTTCCAGACAGATCCGGAATTCGGGAGTGCATTTTCTGACTTAATTGATGCTGGCGGCGCCGTATTTCTGCCTAAATTCAGCCTGGAATATGGAAAAATAATATTCAGGGGCACAACAGGTATCTGCAGGGAATATTTCAGATGAATCGATCTTTTTTTATCATCCCTTACTATGACTCCTTCTAGGTTTAAATTGAATTGTGACGGAAAACCTAGAAAAAAATCCTTTCTCATACTTGAGGACGGATCTGTTTTTGAAGGCGTTTCCTTTGGATCTGAAATTGAAGGTTATGGGGAAGTTGTGTTCACTACATCCATGACAGGATATCTGGAATCCCTGACCGATCCTTCATACAAAAACCAGATACTTGTCTTTGCGAGCCCCACTGTCGCAAACTACAGCATGGGAAAGAGCAGAATGGAGTCCTCCGGAATAATGGTTTCCGGTGTCATCACAAGGGATTCCCACAGCGTTCTTCAGGGAGGGGATGACTGGGAGGAATTCAATGACCTTCTATCAAAGAGCGGCGTTCCCGGACTGGACATTGTGGATACGAGGGCGCTTGTTAGAAAGCTAAGGGAAAATGGTGTTATGAGGGGATGGATCTGCAGTGATAAATCCCTGAAAAGGGAATTTCCTGATCCAATGGCCGAAGATGTTGTATCCCTTGTGTCACCAACATCTGTCACTACATTTAGCGGAAATGGGAATGGGAAAATCCTCTTCATTGATGTTGGGTCAAAGAACAGCATTAAGGATGAGATGCTCAAATTCTCTTCCCTTGTGGTGGCATCTCCAAAATCTGACTTTTCAAAGATAGAAGATGATTATTCTCTGATTTTTATCTCAAATGGGCCTGGAGACCCGTCACATAACTCACTGGAGCCTGTCAGGAGATTCATAAAGGATATGGCAGGAAAGAAACCGATTTTTGGAGTTTGCCTTGGCCATCAGCTGATCGGGCTTGCCATGGGAGGGAAAACATTGAAGATGAAATTTGGCCACAGAGGCTCAAACCATGCAGTCTCAGATGGCAGGAGCATTCTTATTACAACTCACAACCACGGATATGCACTTGATGAATCATCACTCTCCGGGACAGGGCTTGATGTTGTGCAGAGAGACGTGAATGATCTTACGGTGGAGAGGATAGAAAACAGGAAACTCAGGATATACTCAGTGCAGTATCATCCTGAGGCCTCTCCGGGGCCGCATG
>JAJZZZ010000014.1 GCA_021797265.1 Thermoplasmata archaeon | reverse complement strand
TCCATATCCTTTTCACCCAATTTCTTGTGGATATCAAGGGCCATTTTTGCAAATTTTATGGAATTCTCATCATTCTTGGAATCGAGGGAACTATAAGCTTGAGACAGCCTGTAACATAGGTCTGCTGTTTCCGAATCTTCATTCTTTCCAATAATTTCAAGTGCCTTTGTATATTCCCGGATGGCGTCTATGTACTTCTCTTTCTGAAAAAATGTGTCTCCATTCCCAATGAAATTCTCAGCTTCCACCATCTATATTTCATTTCAGTGATTATCCTTTTCATTATAAGCATTTCTGAGTTCTGCCATTATCTCCTGTGCGCTTGAGACGCTTATACTTCCCCGGCCTATCATAATCTCCGCAATTTTTTCAGCTTCATAGCCCCTGGCTCCTGCGGTAATTGCCACGTTTCTTGCATGAAGGGCCATGTGGCCTTTCTGAATCCCCTCACTGCAGAGCGCCCGAAGCGCAGCAAAGTTCTGGGCAAGACCAACAGATGCAAGGACCTCTGAGAATTCAGTGCTGCTGTTCACTCCAAGAATTTTCCGGAATACCCTCACCTTCTGAATAGCACCAGTTGTTCCCCCTACCACTCCCACGGATATTGGTATATTTATTTCGCCGACAAGGTCTCCTGCTTCATTTTCATAGTATCTTGTAAGGGAAAGGTTTCCTGATATGTGGGAATAGGTGTGAGCATTTGCTTCAGCTGCTCTCCAGTCATTCATCGTCACCATGAGGACAGAATCAATGCCATTCATTATTCCTTTGTTGTGTGTTGCTGCCCTGTAGGGATCAATATTTGCCATCTCACATGCTGATATTATCCTCCTCACAACTTCTCTGCCGCCGATCAATGAGGCAGGAAAAACTGCTCTGCTTCTGGCAATTCTCTGTGGTGTCAGATTTGATAGAATGCGCAGATTTACCCTCCCTCCTGTAATTTCCTCTATCAATGGAGCAACTGTCTCACACATTGTGTTCACAATGTTTGCACCCATTGCATCTCTAACATCCACAATAAGGTGTATCACCATGCTTTTTGATGAATCTGACAGAACCCTTATTGCGATATCTTTTGCTCCGGCATTCATTTTGCTGAGTGTCTTGCTTCTTGAGTTTGCGAGATTTATTATCTTTTCTCTGTTCTTCATGATAGAGGATCTTGCATTATCTGCATCACCGTAATCCAAAAGCTGTATCTGGCCAATGATGATTGGTTCACCAGCCTCAGCGGTAAAACCTCCAGTTGATCTGGCTATTTTTGCGGCATTTGAACAAGCTGCAACAATGGACGCTTCCTCTACAGCCATCGGAATCATGTAATCCCTGCCATTTATGAAGAAGTTAGTTGCAACGCCAACTGGCAGTTCAAGAGTGGAAAAAACATTCTCAATTATGTGGTCCATAGTTTCCATTTTGTCCTTATCCTGTTCACGGATGATATCTGCCTCTTCTTCAGTAAGGTCTGAGAATTCTGCAATTTTTCCAAGCCTCTGGTCAATATTCAGATCGTAGAATTTCTCTATCTTTGAGGTCTTTCCCATATATGCCTCATTATAAATGTAGCCTTAAATTCTTCTCACTGCTGTCATCCATTTCAATGCTCTGAAATTTGATGATCCAGTCCATTCTAAAAGATTTATAAGTTTTTGAACGATGATATTTCAATATGTTAAAAGGAAACAGTGTGGTTTCGATCTCAGACATCGGAAAGGATGAGATGTTTGAGCTCTTCAAGCTTGCCGATAGTTATTCCCGGTCGGTTGAACAGAGTCAGAGAATAGATTCACTGCATGGCTCCATCATGGCTACATTTTTCTATGAGCCCAGTACCAGGACAAGGCTTTCATTTGAAAGTGCAATGCATCGTTTGGGGGGTTCAGTGATAAGTGTATCAGAGGCAAAATCATCATCCGTTGCCAAGGGAGAAACCCTGGCAGACACTGTAAGAATGGCAGCTTCTTATTCAGATATTATTGTCATAAGGCATCCAATGGATGGGGCAGCAAAACTTGCAAGGAAATTCTCATCAAAACCTATAATAAATGCTGGCGATGGCTCAGGTCAGCATCCGACCCAGACACTCCTTGATCTGTATACAATAAGAAAGGAGCTGTCAGAGATAGATGGAAAAGAGATTACAATGCTTGGTGATCTCAGATACGGCCGGACTGTGCATTCTCTTCTTCTGGCGCTTTCTGAGTTTGATGTGAAAATCAACCTGGTTTCTCCTCCCCTTCTAAGAGTGCCGCAGCATATACTGGATCAGGTCCAGTCCAGGGTCAGAATAAGGATTACAGAAAACCTCAATGATGTGATCTCAGAGTCCGATGTTCTATATGTAACAAGGATACAGAAAGAAAGATTCACGGATGAGACCGAATATAACAGCGTTATAGGATCATACATCGTGAATTCGGACATAGTTTCAACAATGAAGAAGAACTCAATAGTAATGCACCCTCTGCCAAGGGTTAATGAAATATCGCCGGAAGTTGATTCTGATCCAAGGGCTGCTTATTTCAGGCAGGCTGCGAATGGAATTCCTGTAAGAATGGCTCTGCTCTCAATGATACTGGGGGGAAAATAATGGACACAACTCTTAAGATCTCAAAGATAAAGGACGGGACTGTCATAGATCATGTTCCTGGAGGAATGGCGTTCAAGGTTCTGGCAATACTCAGGGTGGACGACCTTAATGAGAATTCCATCAGCATTGGCGTAAGGGTCCCAAGTGAGCAGATGGGGCAGAAGGACGTGATTAAGGTGGAAAACAGATACCTTGAGAGGGTTGAGGTTGACAAGATATCCTTTGTAGCCCCTGAAGCCACCATAAGCATAGTGAAAAACTACAACATTTCTGAAAAATACAAGGTAAGGCTGCCTGAGAAGATCGTAGGATTCATCAGGTGCATAAATCCGAACTGCATAAGCAATGCCAGAGAGCCTGTCAACAGTGAATTCAGGCTTATAAGCAGAATGCCCATATCAATAAGATGTGAATACTGTGAGAGGAGTATGTCTGAAAGGGAAATCCTTCAGAATCTTTAGATAGAATTTTACTTCCCCTCTGCATTTTATTTTCTAACACTTTTCAAAAGATGTTTTAACTCAGGTGCTTTTGTTAAATATGCTTAAAGTAGATGACTTCAGAATATTCGACCTTGTAAACTTTTTTCAAATAAATAGAAGTGTGTCCCGAAAGTACTTCGAGTTGCTTGAAGACAACATAACACTATTAGACAGTGAAGTTAACGCTTTTTCAACAGTTGAGAAATTTAATCCTCAATACAGAGGGAGAGGTATTTCAGTGCCATACTCGTTAAAAGATATCATTGATACAGCTGGAATCCCCACATCCTATGGAAGCAGAATATTCAGCAATCACATACCTCAGAAGGATGCTGAAATTGTAAAAAAGCTGAATTCAAGAGGCCTCATTTTGCAGGGGAAGACAAATACTCATGAATTTGCTATGGGAATTGTTACCCCTCAATGCAGGAACCCGTGGGATACTGCCAGAATTACTGGAGGTTCAAGCGGAGGTTCTGCTGCAGCTGTGGCAGCCTGTTATTCGCCATTTTCAATAGGTACAGATACTGCTGGTTCAATTAGGATCCCATCAGCATTATGCGGTGTTACTGGTTTAAAGCCTACTTACGGTCTTTTCTCACTTAAAGGAATATTTCCCGAAGCGCCTTCCTTAGACACTGTAGGCCCAATTACACGGTTTGCATCAGACATTCCATTTATTCTGGAATGGATGGGTGCCGTTAACACTTATAATGTTCCTTTTAGTAAACCAGTGAAAGCAGCCATTCTAGAAGAGTTATTTCTTCAGTCAGAAGACCATGTGAGGGAGAAGATAATGACATTTCTCAGCAGAATGGAACATGAAGGAATAATTGAACTGGAATATGTTTCAATCCCCGATCTTGAAAGGGCAGCAATGGCTGAGGATTTGATTGACAGTGCAGAAAACTTTTCCATTCATAAGCGACTATTTCAGGAAAATTCCGAAATGTATACTGAACTTTCCAGGTTGCAGCTGAATAATTCTTCTGAGATAAAGGCACATGAGTACATTGAGGCCAAAAACTTCAGGGAAATATGGGCCAGAAGACTTTCTGCACTTTTCAGAAGATATGACATACTTATTTCACCATCATCTCCGGATATTGCCCCTCTGCATACAGATGTTAGGGATAAGCAGCCAGATTTCTTTCTCAGGTTCTTGAAATTCACAAGCCCATTCAATCTCAGCTCCTGCCCCAGTATTTCTTTACCCTGCGGTTTCCTGCAAAATATGCCTTTAGGATTACAGATTATTGGGAGAAGGATGAGTGACTTTTACCTCTGCAAAGTAGCATCTGAATTCCAGAAATTAAGTGATTTCCATCTATTTTCTCCGGATATTTTCGGTAAAGCCTATCAAGAAATTGTGGAGCAACTTTTTCATTAATTGGTAGAATATAAACAGGCCTGTTCTTGCCTTCCGATCATCGACCCTTACAGAGTGACGATTTCACGAATATTTTCAATGTTATTAATAAGGGCAGGATAAATCTTGCGTCTAAATAACATATGAGAACGAGCATCGAAATTATATTAACCAAAATACCGTACTATATTTTATGGCAGAAACTCCTATAAATAATGATATCAAATTACAGAAGGGAGCTGTAAGTACCATAAGGGGGGTGTTCCAATCGTTCTCTTATGTCGGACCAGCCGCTGATGTGGCTATCCTGTTACTGGGAACTGTGGAGTTTTCCCTTGTAGCAACTCCTCTGGCAATTATAGTGGCATGGCTGATTTACGGGTTGTGGATGATTACACCATATGAGTTTTCGAAATTTAAAGCAAATGCAGGAAGCTATTATGCCTATTCTGCGGGTGCAACCCCTTCCGGTACCCTTGGTCCATTTGCCCTCTTTTCCTGGATGGGAGAAAATTTCTCCGGACAGTCATTTGGAATATTAGGCGTTGCAGGTTTTATATTTGCTATTTCTTCATACATATCTGGTATTCCATACCTCTGGATTGGATTTGCAGTGATCATAACACTGTACATGTTCATACTCCCATACTTAGGGATAAAAATTTCAACAAACTATATGGCAGTCACCGGAATTATGGAACTACTGGTTCTTCTCATCGGGTCCATCATAATTATCATCAAGCTTGGTGTTCATAACACAATAGTTCCATTTGAATTTCCGGCTGGTGCTATAGGTTCATTTTTCTTCGGAGTTGTTTTCTCCATCGTGGATTTTACCGGCCTCGGAACTGTAACAACGCTATCAGAAGAAGTGAAAGACTCAAAGAAGAAGGTCAAAAAATCACTGCTGATAGCATGGCTACTGGCAGGACTTGCATTGATACCTGCTTCCTATGCTCTCGTTACTGGTTGGGGATTAAGCAGCATAGGATCTTATGCATCTTCTCCAGATCCAGGTCTAGTCGTATTCAAGGAATACCTTGGCCCTGCAGGATTTATACTATTGATAATATTCACCATTAACAGCTATTTCTCCTATGGGGTCTCAAAGACAAATGCAGTTAGCAGAATATGGTATTCCGGTGCCAGAGACGGAGTGATCTATCCTAAGTTCATGGCCAGACTGCATCCGAAACATAAGACCCCGGGAAATGTAATGATGGTCTGGCTGGGAGTATCATTCGTCCTTGACATCATACTAGGTCTCATATATGGGCCTACCAACGCAGGACTGGTATTGCTGACTATGGCTGGTATTGCAATTATTGTTGTGCATATTGTTTCAAACACTTCCCTGACATTATTCAGCAGGAATTATCTTAAAAAGACTGGAGAATCCAATTTCCTACTGCATTATGTGGCACCCACTGTTGCCTCCATACTCGGTCTTATTGTCATATACTTTACCGTGGAATCGAACATTGCAACATACATTTCACAACCCACAGCTATCAACCTTGCCTATATGGTGATCGTGATATTTGCAGTACTCTGGGTAGTCATTGGAGCCACAGCCGTGACACTGTACTACAAATTCAAGAAGCCGGATGTCATAGCAAAAGCGGGTGTTTATGATGCAGAAGTTGCAGAATGAGGTGAAAATATGAAAAGTGAATATGTTTTGAGTTACGAAAATGCGCCAGTTATAAAGACAGAACTCCCTGGCCCGAAGTCGAGGAAAATCCTGGAAAAGCAGGATTTACTTGAAACTGGATCCAGAACATACACTAAGCAGTTCAGAATGGCCATAAAAGAGGCCAGTGGATCAACCATCAGAGATGTGGACGACAATGTTTTTATCGACTGGTTTTCGGGAATATGTGTGCTCAACCTTGGTCATAATCACCCCGTCGTGAAAAAAGCAATGGCCGAACAGCTTGACAGGCTTGTCCATATAAACGAAGTCCCTACGGAAACAAGAATTGAATTCCTGGAGACTTTGAATTCAACACTTCCCTCTGGGCTCAGGAACCATGCAAAGACCATGTTTACTGTAACAGGAGCTGATGCATGCGAAGCAGCCATAAGCCTTGCCCGGCATGTATCCGGGAAAAAGACCGTTGTTGTATTTGGAGGCGCCTATCATGGAGTTGCAGGTGACATTATTTCGGCAACTGCAAATCATCACTATCGTGATTTAGCAGGCATAGACAGGGGGAACTTCTACCATCTCCCATATCCTTACTCCTATAGATTTCCATTAAAAGTCAGAGAGGAGGACATTAGTAAAGCTGTAATTGACCAGCTTGAATATCTGATTAAGGATCCATATTCTGGACCAGGTGCCATAGGGGGAGTAATGGTTGAACCTGTACAGGGGGAAGGCGGATACATCGTACCTCCGGCGGACTTCCTTCCAATGCTTCGAGAGGTGACAGAGAAGTATTCTGTCCCGCTGATACTTGATGAAGTTCAATCGGGAGTGGGAAGGACAGGCAAGATTTGGGCATCCGAACATTCACGCATTTCACCGGATATAATGTGCATATCCAAGAGCATTGGAGGAGGAATTCCCACATCAATGATAGCATACAGAGAGGAATATGACAGGAAGCTTCCTGGTGGTTTCCATTTCGGAACATACAGGGGAAATCAACTTGCCTTAGCTGCTGGAACTGCCATTCTGAAATACCTGAAGGAAACAGATTTACTGTCCCGTGTCACAAACAAAGGAGAATACATAAAGAAGAGACTGAGTGAGGCAATGCAACTTAGCGATAAGGTTGGAGAGGTAAGAGGTTTAGGTTTCATGATCGGAGTGGAGATGGTGACGGACAAAAAGTCCAGGGAGCCGGATATGGAATTTGCTCAGAAACTCAAGTCTGAACTTTTCAGGAATGGGCTTCTAATGCATACCTGTGGACACTATTCCAATGTACTCCGACACATGGCCCCTCTAACAATAGAGGATGAACTTATCGACAGAGGAATTGAAATATTTCTGGAGAGCCTTAAAAATCTCTCCTGATTTTTTATGATTTAAATGAGAATGATGAAATTTTCCCCAAGCATAGCTGCAGGTCTGGGGTCCGTAAACTCTATTGGAGAGGTTCTTCCAGAACTATTTAGTCACAAAGACGTTATACTTGTTTCCGGCGAAACTTCATTCAAAATGTTCGGTGAGGGAGTAAAAAAAGCACTGGAATCTCATGATTATCATGTGCATGAAATTGTTTTTCAGTTTACTCCAGACAAGTCCGGGATTGATAATTTGAGGGCCAGAGTTCTGAAAGCAGGAGATGAAAAATACCCTTTGATAGCACTTGGTGGCGGTGTGGTAATAGATCTCTGTAAATACATAGCCAGCGAGTTAGACCGCCATCTTATAGTGATCCCAACACTTCTATCAAGCGATGCGATTGCTTCAGGCTATTCAGTGATATGGAACGAAACAACAAACAGGGCTGTAAGAACAAAATCACCAAACATGATTATTGGGGATTATGATATTCTCAAACGGCAACCCAAGAAGTACATTTCAGCTGGAATTGGAGACATGCTTTCTAAGGTTTCGGCACTCTTCGACTGGAGGTTATCATTCTGGATGGGGGGAGAATCCTATAATGATTTTGCAATGACAGTGGCCAGGTCCACCACTGAGCTATTACAGAGAAGGATAATTGATGTATCGAAGATGAACTACATCGGAATTGAAACACTGTTTCTCTCTGAAGTTACAGACGGATACCTCATGGAGCTGGCTGGGTCTACAAGAGTTGCGGCTGGCAGCGAACATCTTTTTACTTTTGCATTGGAATCGCTTGAACCGGGAGGGCTTCATGGTCTATACTGTGGCCTTGGTACAATCATGATGTCATATCTTCAGTCCAGAGAAAATCTCGATATCCGAGGTTATCTTCAGGCGGGAGGATTGCCAACTAACATACAGGAAGCTGGGATAAGCAGGGAAAATATAATTCGTGCACTTACAGTGGCACACAAAATGAGACCATGGTACACAATTCTTGGAGTTAATGGCTTAAGTGAAGGTTCTGCAGAAAGACTTGCAAGGTATACCCAGATTATAGAATGAAAAAATATTGGGGATTGTTTCACGCAGAAAGCTGATATTTAAGCAACTCTGATGCGTTGGACATTTTGGCTGAGAGTACCTCAACCTTTCTGGCGATTCTTTCATTTATCTTCTCTGGTATAGAGATTCTTGGGAAGCCGTCTGCTCTGAGTTTCTCAGAAACTGTTTGTACGTCGAATATGCTCACATGGTTCGTGAACTTCTTGATTTCCTGGAGCCCTATCTCAGATACCTTGCGCCTTGATCCGGAAACTTTTGCAGGTTTTATTATATAGCTGTAATGGGCTATATTCTTTGATTCAGCAAGTCTCAGGGTTTCCATATGAAGGGCCTGAATAAACTCATTTCCGAATTCACTCACTAGGAGAATGGAGTTGGTTTTCTCCAGAGACTCAAAAATCTGCTTTGCCACAATTGAAACATTATCAGCAGTCTCGACATAATCAATGGAAACTGAAGCAGATTCGAGAGGGTTTGACCAGGACTCGTAATCCTCTATTTTTTTTCTGTATTCCAGCTCCTCCTTTGACATTATTGAGACATGCATATCTTCAGGACCTTCGATGACTATCTCACCTTCTTCCGTGTGAGAGGGTTTGATAAATGCTCTCTCATTTTTGAACTGGATTGATTTGTAAACTGTCTTTCGGACCTGTAGAGGCTTTATGTCCTTAAGTATTGAATATCCTGTCAGCCCAAAGCTCAATACCATATTGTCGTTTCTCTCCTGGAAGTATTTTCTTGCCAGCCCTCTGATCTTTCCATATATCTGACTTTCACCCATTATTTCCATATCTTCACCTGTTTCTCTCTACCCTTTTTTCCTTTCCATCTTCCGCGAGGTTCCTCTTCATATCTTCAAAGGCTTTCATTTCCTGCATGAGTTTTGAAAAACCTTCCATCTTTGTCTTAAGTATCCCGTTTACAACCCCGTCAACAAACGCCTTCTCCAAAATTTCTGAAATGGCATCGGTTTTGGATTTGAATATTCCATTTGAAACTGCAATATCTATGAGCTTCTCCAGATTCTCACTGAGTTCAACTGATTGCTTTTTCGAGCTCTCCACAATCACCCTAGAGCGTGAAATGTAGTCAAGTGCAGAGAATCTGATGAATTCAGAGCGACTTGGGAAACGCTCGTTTAACCTGAGAAACTCATCAATTTCATCTATCTCCTCCTGTGAAATGCGAAGTGTTATCTTTGTTTCAAGAGAGTCTTGTTTCAAATGCGTCTTAGTTTAATACGTTAGGAGATATTTAAATTTTCTTATTTGTATGTACATATTTCCAATGAAGTACATTCAAATATGTACAATATAAATACGTAATAATCCTGTATTTTATGGAATTTAATAGCATTGAAAAAAACTTGCTTGTTAGAATTGTTCTATTCATATGTACGCACTGTACATTTTAATGTATTTTACTCAATATTAATAATACATTATTTCGGAAACATTAAAGTTATTAGAGGACTGGTGATTTAGAAGAATGGACATTAATGATTATGAAAAATTACTTGCCAAGGCCGAGCCTGTATTGTCAGGCTCAAATAAGAACCAGGACAGGCTTCAGATTCCAGAACCTGATATAATATACGAGGGAAAAGTAACCATTATAAGAAATTTCATGGATATGGTCGAACTGATAAACAGAGACCCAAAGCACATCTCAAAATTTCTAATGACGGAATTTGGGATAGGAGTTAACATAAGCGGAAAGAGACTGATTATAAACAGGAAGATATCTGCGGATCAGATAAGCACAAAGATCAGACAGTATATGGATTCGTTTGTAATATGCTATGAATGCAACTCCCCTGATACCGACATTCAGAAGATTGGCAGGACAAATGTGCTTGTCTGCAAGGCCTGTGGAGCTCAGCACCCCATTAGGATAGCTTCTGAGACTGCGCATGAGGATGAAAAGGTTGAAGAGGGAAAACTCTACACCGTTCAGATTTCCAGGATAGGTGCATCTGGGGAAGGCCGGGCGTTCTACAGAGGCTATAATATATTTGTACCAGGAGTAAAGAAGGGTGATGTTGTTAAGGTCAATATAAAGAAGATAAGAAACAACACCGCAATAGCTGAGGTTGTAGACAGATCAACCTGAAATCCTGATATAACCCTAACATGAAAGCGTGGACTACCAGTATAATAGTGGATACCAATGTACTCATTTATTCCATTAAGAACAGGATAGACATTGAAGAGATCCTGCTCAGAAAATTCAGGATAAAGTCCATAATTGTCCCGGACTGTGTTTTAAGGGAGCTTGAAGGTTTATCCTCTTCAGTTCCATTTGCCAGTGGAGCACTCAAGCTTGCCGGCAGATTTGACAGGACACCATCTGAAGGAACTGGGGACACCTGTATATTGAAACTGGCCATAGATAAAGGATTTCCAGTTCTTACCAACGATCTCGGCTTTCTCTCGATTCTAAAAAAGAATGGAGTGGGTTGCCTTACCGTAAAGAATAATAGAGATATTGTTCCCTGGTAGAGAGGTAAACAGGGATATGTTTTATTTTACCTAAGCATAACAGGTGAGATGCTCCGGACAGACGACGGCATTTATGTACTTCTAAAAGCCCTGAAAGCCATTGGGGGAAACAGCAATTCCATCGACATTTCTTCTTCAGATCTCGGAAAGGAATTGGGACTGAGCCAGCAATCTGCCTCAAGGCTGATAATTAAGGCTGTTAAAGATGGATACATTGAAAGAGGTATCAGCGGACGAAAGCAGAGAATAAACATAACGGAGAAGGGAATGGGAGTTCTGATGCAGGAATTTTCTGAGCTCTCTATCATGCTCAACCAGCAGGAGAAAGCAATAATCAGGGGATATACACAGAGTGGTCTGGGAGAGGGCAGGTATTATATTTCAAGAAAGCAGTACATAGTTCAGTTCAATGAAAAACTTGGATTTATACCATATCTTGGGACGCTCAACCTTAAGATAGACCCTGACTCTGAAGTTGCCCTGAGAAAACTCAGGAGCATGCCTGGAATCCACATAGACGGCTTCCGTACTGATGATAGAACCTTTGGTGCTGTAAAGGCATTTCATGCAAAAATAGATGGAATAGAGTCTGCCCTGATCTTCCCGGAGAGATCGGTTTACAGTGATGTCATTGAAATCATTTCCAGGGAATATCTAAGGGAGAGGCTCAACCTTAAGGACGGTTCCCTTGTAACGGTCGAGGTAAATCTTTCTGGAAACTGATTATCAGAAATCAACATCGATCTTTTTATCTCTGATTTCTGAAATAAGTTTGTCCCTGCGGTTCTCAACCTCTTCCTTTTTTAGGCCGCATTCGTAGAGTTCCTGATATATCTCGTAATTTTCATCAAGAGGGTCTTCACTCATCTTACCCTTGTAGATTCTGCTGAATCCACATGTTCTGTCCCCGTCGAAATCAAGCTTATAGAATGTCTCCACACTAACGTCAAATTCCTTCAGATATGTAATGTCATGATATGAGTCGTCCAACTGAATCAATCCTGGTATTGTATCATTGATTAATATATGAGCTCCATTCCTGTGTCCCATGGCTTCCTCAGTTCCACTATCTCAGTATTAATAATCTCTAGCCCACAATCCTCAATCCTCACCTTACCATCAGTTACTGTCCCAATTTTAAATATGGGGAAATCTTTGAATAGAGCGACAAGTTTTTCCTCCTTGTCCGGGCTGCATTCTATTGCCATCCTGCACCCTCCTTCTGAAAAGAGTTTTGCAATTGTCCTGAAGCCCCCCAGCTGGCTTATATCAGCATCGAAGCCAGTCATGGAGCCGAAGCCCATCTCACAAAGAGTCTGTATCAACCCCCCAGAACTTACATCATGGGATGATTCGATCAAACCTGAACTGACAGCCTCCAGGTATCTTGAAGAGAGGGTTTTCAGCTCTGAAACATCATACCATGGAAGGGTCCTGGATTCTATACCCTGGAACTTTAGAAGCTGGCTTCCTCCGAGATTTCCGTCTGGGGTTCCCAGGATGTATATTGAATTGCCTGGTTTTTTGAAATCTGTCGTTACTGCATTTGCGATATCATCCACTATCCCGACCATCATTATGGTGGGGGTCGGTTTAATATTAAGCCCGTTTGTTTCATTGTAAAGACTTACGTTTCCAGCTACAACTGGAAGGTTGAAACTGGAACAGAATTCCGATATTGAGGATGCCACCTGAATGAATGATCCCATGATTTCAGGGTTCTGAGGGTTGCCGAAGTTGAGGCAGTCAACGACGCTGTCAGGCCTTGCTCCCGTAACAAGAAGATTCATGAATGCCTCAAACATTGTTGCATAGGTACCTCCCACTGGATCTATGGCAACCATATCAAATTTGGAACCGGAGGTAAGGGCGAGACCCTTTCTGGATGTTCGGACTGGCCTGATCACGGCAGCGTCAGAATGAGTTTCATAATTTGGCATGCCGGAAATTGGCCTTATAATTGTGGAGCCCCTCACAGTGTGGTCATACTGCCTCAGAATGGCCTCTCGTGAACAACCATATGGGGACTTGAGGAATGATAAAATCAGATCCAGCATATTTTCCGGTTCAGTTGGGAGAACATAATCCCTTGATTTCTTTTCGGGCAAAGTATAGTTTCTGCAATAAACTGGGCCGGATGTAAGGAACTCTAAGTCGAGATCAAGAACGACCTCTCCCCCATATCGGATTACCAGATTCTTTCCCTCCACTACGGTTCCAATTATGGAATAACTTACATCCCATAGAGAGAAAATTTCACCAATACGGTCAAGGTTTGAAGGATTTACAGCAAGAAGCATCCTCTCCTGACTCTCACTGACCCATATCTCCCATGGCTCCAGGCCATCTTCCTTCAGTATAACCCTGTCAAGGTCTATTACAGCTGAAACGCCTCCCGAAAGGCACATTTCACCCACAGAACTTGAAAGCCCTCCACCACCAAGATCCTTCATTCCGCTTATAAGACCTGCTTCATTTGCCTCAAGTACCGCGTGTATCAGGGGTTCCTTCACTATAGGATTTCCCAATTGAACGACTCCCCTGTTAGAAGAGGACGAGTCCTTCATGTTTTCAGATGCAAAATTTACACCATGGATGCCATCCCTGCCAGTCCCCCCTCCGCATAAGATGAAAACGTCACCGACATTTGATGCTCTGCTCCTGGAAATCAGGTCCTTGCGTACAATGCCAACACATCCTGCATTGACAAGGGGATTCCTGTTGAATGTCCTGTCAAAGTCAACAGATCCTGAAACATTTGGAATTCCCACTCTGTTTCCGTAGTCCCTGATGCCACCAACTATATTCTCAAATATAAATCTCTGGCTAAGTGCACCTTGATCGTGCTTTTTCCATGTTTCTCCAAGGAAAATGGAATCTAGTAGAGCGACTGGCTGTGCACCCATGCACAATATATCCCGCAGGATTCCACCAACACCAGTGGCCGCCCCTCCATATGGTTCTATGGCACTGGGGTGATTATGGCTTTCCATCTTTATTACATATGCATGATCCTGATCGAACTCAACGACCCCTGCGTCGTCTTCCATTGCAAGTATGGCGTTCCCACGGCTTAGACCGGAAAAATACTTTTTAAGATAGAATTTTGATGATTTGTAACAGCAGTGTTCGCTCCATGCCTGTGCCATTGCCTGCAGTTCTATATCTGTGGGCTCCCTCCCCATGGTCTTGAAATAGTGCTGCAGCCTTTGCATCTCCTCCAGATCAAGTCCTAGAGCAAGATTTAAGCTCAGAGAGGAAAGTTCTGAAGCAGAGGATCTGGTAAGCGGAATTTCCACCCTGTACTTTCCTTCAGGCATTTTCAAACCTCTTCAATCTTAAATTCCTGTATGACCGGGTTGGTAAGTATTTCTGAAGATATTGTTTTTACATCTTTCTCTGCGTCTGCTTTATTTCCTGAGAATTCAAACTCAAACGTTTTGTAAATTTTTATGGTCTTGATTCTTTCATATCCAAGAGTATGAAGGCTCTTCAGAACAGTAAGTGCCTCTGGATCCTCAACCCTGGACAGATATGTTACAGTAACCCTGAATTTTGGCATAGGGGTTAAGCATTGATATGGATTAAAAATTAATCATGATTAGGGGGGAAACTGTGGATAGTTTCAACTATCGGTCTTAGCTCCTCAAAAACACTTGAGGATTTCTCTGCAATTGTGCCCGTAACGATGACGTCTGCACCCGCCTTCAAGAGATCTGCAGCTGATGAGGCGCTTCTGATTCCTCCTCCAGCAATCACAGGAATCTTAAGAGCCTCCTTCAGTTTTGAAACGACTGACGGGGATATGGTTGTTGGGCTTCCACTCCCAGCCTCTAGATATACCAGATCCATCCCCATCATCTCAGCAGCCAGGGCATAAGAAAGTGCGCTTTTCCAGTCATCCCGTCCAATTAGATCTGCTTTTCCCTGCCTTCCCACAGTCATTCCGGGCTCAAAAACCAGATAGGCCATAGAAATTGTCTCGATCCCCATTTCCCTGAGAATTATGGAGGCTTTTCTCTGGTGGCCTATAATGAAATCCCTATCCTTTGAATTGAGCAGGCTCATGAAGTATATCGCGTCGGCATACCGGCTGATCATGGCAGAGGATCCGGGAAAAAGAATTATTCCTCTTGTAACCTCCTTTTTAATTGCATTTACAGCACGGTCCATTTTTACTGAGTCGATCTCTGTAGATCCCCCAAGCATTATAAAATCAGTTCCAGCTTTCTCTGCTTCAACTGCTATCTGGACTGATTTTTCGTCTTCCTGAGATGCGGGATCTATTAGTGTCATGTGCACGCGACCTTTGGAAAGTTTCTCTTTTAAGGAATCCTTGATATTCAAGCCAGACCACCTACTGCAAAGGAAAGAAGGCCAAGTATCATTCCAATCTTTGAGATCTGCTGGCCCATCCCAGGGTTTTTAAGGGCAGTATACCCTGACGCTAGAAAGGCTGCGTCAGCAAAAATCACCACTATCAGGTAATATACGCTGAATATAGAGAAGTAGAATGGAAGATAGGATATCACCACAACTGCAACAACTATTCCAAGAGCAATATAGGAGGCATTCTTTGCGCCAATGCTCATAGGGAGTGTCTTTCTGCCAACGTCTCCCCCCATATCCTGAATGTCCTTTATTATCTCTCTTGACAGATTGGCCAGGAATGCCAGCAAGAAGAGGAACAGCATTCTTCCAGGAGAATTCAAGGCTATTCCGCCAAATACGAATATTAGCCCAACAAGAATACTTATTGTTAAATTGCCGGAAAGCCCGAGGTTTTTTGTCTTTAACTCATATGATATTAGCAGAAGCTCTGCAGCAAATACAGTTATGGTTGCATAAACATTAAGGAATGCCGCAGATAGCAGGATGGGAACCAGAAATAACACATAAAATGCAATCCTGGCTGATGGAACCTTTATTGATCCTGTTACGAGAGGCCTTTTTGGATGGTTCAGTCTGTCGGAATCTATATCTATAAGGTCATTAAGTATGTTCCCTCCAGAAGTAACAAGGAAAACACATGCTGAGGCAATGGCTATGGTATAAGCATGCAGAGATACTTTCAAGCCCAGCGCTATCAGACCTGATATTATTGTCCCTACAATCCCCATAATGCCATTAATTGGCCTGATGAAACCGATCCATTCCTTCAATGGACGGAAATACCTAAAACCATTATAATACATATCGTACAATGTATCTGTTCATTCTGGACCTGTGAGGATGAACATTCCCGAAAGGAAGTGCCTCATGGGGCAACCAGTTTCCAAACGCTGTCATAGTCTTCCCTGCAATTGTCTATTTTAAGCCCCGTGCTTGAGAAATGCGTTCTTCTGGCTCTGTA
>JAJZZZ010000130.1 GCA_021797265.1 Thermoplasmata archaeon | reverse complement strand
AGTGCTTGCTCTGACCAGGTCCCTTGCCGCAGAGTGGGCTAAATATGGAATAAGGCATGTTGCCATTGCGCCCGGCGCCTTCCCTACTGAAGGTGCCTGGACCAGGCTGGCCCCCACAAAGGATCTGTCGGACAGGATGCTTGATAGAATCCCGTTCAAGAGATTCGGGACTCATGATGAACTTACTGATCTTGCTACCTTCCTCATAAGCGATGGCGCTTCCTTTGTCAATGGCGAAGCTGTTACCATAGACGGGGGAGAATCCATTGCAAATGCGGCCCAGTTTGGGTTTCTCTCAAACCTGAGAGAACAGGACTGGAACACCATAAGGGAACTTACCAGAAAACCCAGAGGGTGAGCAGCTGAATTTTATCCCGTAAATATATTCAACCCGGCATACTTTACTTAATTGTGATAATCAAAGAAGTTAGCGGGATACTCGACAGGCAGTGTATATTTTCTTTTGCAGCCAGCTCCAGGATTGAAGAGTTTCTCCTTGAAAATGGGATTACGTCAATTCTGAGGATCAGGGTCACAAAGGAAGGGGGATTTGCTATTTTCAATTTCGAAAATGAAGGAGTGGATGAAGAAGAAATACACAAAACCCTGAAAGAGTACGACCCGCAGGTTACATCAGATTCTGTTATGCTCATAATGGACCTTAAGGGATCTCCATTTCTTGATGCTTTCAAGTCATTGAACAAAATTCCTTCAGTATTAATCGACGGAGTGCTATTCAATGGAGGATATTACTACATCTACATGAGATTCCACTCTGTTGATGAGCACAAAGTCGGGGACGTACTTAAAGAGAAAATGATCGGCTTCACCAGGTTCGCCATAAGGTTCCTCGGAAAAAGCTCAGGCCTTGTTTCCACTTTCAGGGAGATTTCAGCTGCAGTTCCACTGAAATATGTGGAAATTAATACTTCGGTGCCACCGTCGTTCATGAAGATCGCCAACGATCCAGTGCTGAAGAACCTCGGGGCAAGTTGGAACCGTGAACTGAAGTATCTTCTTGAGGATGAGATCAGGGCCGTTTACTACGACAAAACTGCACTGCTCAGAGGAAAGGAGGACTGGATCAATGAAATATCACTCAAAGACAGGATATACGAAACAGCATTCTCAAATCCGCTTGTGCAGCATTTCATAAACCAGGCATCAGCCAGCGCTATTGTCACACTGGGCGTCGAACAGAAGCTTATTGGAAACACGTTTTCCATTGCAACAGTTGTTCCGGAGATGGTCCTGCCTGAATTCTTCAATGTTGTGTATAATGCAACCAAGGAATTCAAAGACTGGAAAATAGACATACACTACGTTGAGCTCATTGAGAATCTCGAATCCGACTGAGAGATTCTGTCAATTTTTTATTGCATTCCGGGTTAGCAGATCACACGATCAGGCAATATATGATGTTGATGAACTGTCGAAGTTGCCTATTATTTTCATGCTCTGGCCTGTTCCACCATTGAGCATCCTCAACTGAGGATAGAGAGACCACAGATCACCATTGCTCATGGTAAACGCCGGATGGTTTTTGCCAAAGGATTTCAGCGCAACCTTTGCAGTCATTTCCCGGGCCACCATCTCATCAATGAAGCCAAGTGAGTGAAGATATTCGTGGGTAAGGATCATGTAAACGAAAGAGTTGAATTCCCTGCTAGAGCCCGTAAGTTTTGACATTGCGTCTATGAGCACCTGGTTCATCACTATATAATTTCCCCCAACCTGCCAGAATGCGCCCAGAGTGGCAGGCAGATCTGACAGGGCGAGTCCCAGCCCTGATCTTTCTTTTCCCGTTACTGACCTGACTGTGCTCTTTACAATGCTGAATATCCTGTCATAATCCATTTTCCTGTCCAGGCTCAGGAAGAATTCAGGATCATCGGGAGACACTTCATCCAGTGGATTCGGTGCATTTGGTGGTTTCCTGGTGAGCCTGTCATCGAAGTGGTCGCCTGCGGAATACATATTTGTCTGGAGTTTTAGCATGTTCTTTACCATTACAGAATTAAACATTGGTTTTCAGTATAAATACTATACACCGGTTGGTTCGGATTATACCTGAGAATTGCTGCCAATTGATTCCCAGGTGCCGAAGGTCAGGATTCCTCCTCTGATAGTTGCAACGGGCTTCCTGGTCCCAATAACCTTTGTTTCTGATACGTACTTTTCGTCCTGTATGACCAGATCTGCAAAATAACCCTCTTGAATCCTTCCCATGCAACATTCCCTGTTCAGAAGAAATGCGCTTCCTTCAGTATATGCATTCACGGCTTCCTGCAATGTAATCTTCTGGCGTGCATGTGGAGTGTTGACTGCAAGCCCTATTCCATAGTTTGGCCCTATGGGCATTGTGTCTGATCCAAAGGCCAGATGTTTTCCTGAATCCAGGATAATTCTGAACGGATTGTCCTTTCCATACCATCTTTTCCCGAGGGTGCTCTCGTATAAACCGCCTTTGCCAGACCATTGCAGGAAGTTTGGCTGGCTTGACAGGATCGTGGATTCCCCCACCTTTTCAAGCGTTTCCGGTTCCACTAACTCGAAGTGCTCAATGCTGTTTCTCATTGACCCTTTTTGGCCTGAAAGCGCTTCAACGGCCTGGCTGGTTGCCAGCTCACCTATGGCATGCATTGCAACAGGCATACCGGCATTCCAAAATCTCTCGAGATGGGTTCTCAGAGCTTCCGGAGTGAATTTGAGATTATCCTGGGCCCAGCCCTCGTGTGCGGCACTCCTTGATCCAATAGACCCATCAAGAAATGCCTTAATTCCCCACCAGCACTCATTGGAGAGATTTTGCCCCCCATATTCCCCGTCATAGAGTGCCCCGAATACCCTGACCGGAATATCCAGCTTCCTCAGGAATTCCATTGTCCTGTATTCCATTATGTCCCTGACTGCTGTAATGCCCTCTGAAGCCGCTTTGCCTCCAGCTGACTTTAGTGCTGCAGCTAATTCTGCATCATCAGGCTTTGACAGCCACTGGACTTCCCTCATGGATTCTTCGCTGAAAACTCCTGCTTCCCTGCTTATACCGGCGAGTTTCATGGCGCTGCTGTTCAGAACAGCCATGTGCATGTCCTTTCGGTAAAGCATTATGGGTTTTTCTGTGAAATCAAGTTCCCTGTCGGTGATGTAGTCTTTCTCGCCCCACGCGGTTTCATCCCAGCCATATCCCACCACTATCTTCGAATTTGACTTGTGCGTATATTCCCTTGTCTTTTCCAGGGCCATGTCTCTCGTAGTTTCCCGCGAAAGATCAAGCCGGTTCATTGACAGGCCGAGATTGAGAAGATGAGTGTGGGAATCTATGAAACCGGGCATTAAAGTCATTCCATGCAGATCGACAGCCCTTGATGAGGCAAATTTCGCCTCTGGGCCAACATAAACAATTCTACCATCTTTTACAGCCACCGTATCTGCATCTTCATTCCCGAAGATCCTTGCGTTGTAGAGAACCAGGTTAAACATATTACCGGAGCACCATAGATAGAAGCCAAGGGCATGTCGCCTTGTGAAATTTTCGTTTTTGGCGCCATATTCCATTTTTTGCAATGCATTTTCTGCAGGAGATTGAACATAATAAGCGGCTATAGAAAAGTGAGAGAAGGAAAAGTGAAACTTGCGGACCCGGGAGGAGATTGGACAAGGTTAGAGCAGGGCTGCATCACCTGTCAGTTGCATTCACTGGTTTGTTTTGATCCCGTCATCCTGGAAAGGCTGTCTGTTGTCGGTGCCTGAATAGTTTTTCCTCATGCGGACCACATTAAT
>JAJZZZ010000129.1 GCA_021797265.1 Thermoplasmata archaeon | reverse complement strand
GTGACGGCCAGAGCGGCAGGGTCACACCCGGTCTCATTCCGAACCCGATGGTAAAGCCTGCCACGTTTCGCACGTGTACTATCTTCCGCGAGGGGATGGGAAATGCGATTCGCTGTCATATCTTCTTACCAATTGTATTTCATTTTCAATTGAGCGAAAATAGATCATACATTTATGCCGGTTGTTTTTCTGGCACCATCAGGACTAAACGTATGGCTATTATTGCAAATACAAGCCCTATTATGGAGCCAATATCCCAGATTGTTCCATTAGACGCTCCGAATGGATATTGCAATATGCCCAGCTGGTTGAGATATGTTGCAACATATGATATTATGATGGCTGCCATAATGAGTCTCTTCAGAAGCTGCATTGAAACCATGATGTAAACATGATAATACAATAGATGAATTTTATTCATGAACTGAAAATATAGAATCATCTGTAACCTTCTTCGCCAGGCGCCTTATTGCCGAGCGTCTCTAATTACCCCTCTGCAGGCTGCAAAAGCACTTTTGCCTGATCAGGCAGTTTCCTCGGAATCCGCACTTCCGGCATACCTGACCAGGTATACCCCCATGAGAACAATGAGCGCCACAATAACCGAAAGAGAGGCTATGAAGGAGAAAGATGCCAGATCTATGAACTGCCCGAAAAGGATTATGTTGAGAACCATTATGAAAAGCTCCGTGTAACCTGCTGAATCAGAAGCCATGGCAGATATACCGAGAAGCCCGATGGCCACCGTTGCAAATGAAAGAAGGATGCCGTATCCAGTCTGCCCGATGCCGAATATCACAATAAAACCATTGATTATGCCCAGAAATGCCCCGTCAATGAGAAGTTGCATCTCAAACTTCCTGAGGCTGGTATCATCATCTGCATCCTCTCCGAAAATTCCCCGGCCAGCAAGAGCTCTGGAAAGAATGCTTGCTGTATATAGCAGCGTCGGGAATATGAAGATGATTCTCAGCAGAATCGTAAATATCAGTTTTTTAATATAATTACTAACTACTTAATTTCTGCTGCTGAATTCATCATGAAACGAAATCAATTGCAGAAGAAATATAGTTAGGTAATGCTAATAGTTAAGTATAGCTAAGTAATTTACCTCCCTATGACTTCAATGCCAAAACCAGAAGGAGACATGGGTGGGAAAACTGGAACAGGGAGTGTGCTTTTTCATTCCCTGAGGTCAGTGATGGAAGAATTCATGTTCCTTCAGGTAGAGATTACGCGATCATCAGGACTGATGGTCTACCAGTATGCTCTGATGCGATATCTCAGAGCCAATGGGCCCCAGAGGCTCACTGATCTTTCAAGGTTTCTTCACGTCAGGAATCCTACTGTTACAGGAATTATAGACACACTGCAGAACAGGGGACTTTTATCCAGGGAGGATGATCCGGCCGACAGGCGTGCCTCAAGGGTTTTCCTGAATCCTGAGGGAATTTCTCTCCTGGATGCTATTGAAGAGAAAATAATATCCAGCGTAAGTGAGGCCATAGCCAGTGTTGATGATTCATCAGCGGCGAAGATGTGCAATTTCCTTGACATGATTGCATCATCACTGAGGGTATCCGCAGAAAATGAAGTTAGAGGAAGTGAAGCCAAATGCCATTAGATAATGAAGATGATAAGCTAAATTATGTTTCAAACGAGGATTTCGATGCAAAGTACTCACGCAAAGTGATGCTGATACTTGCGGGGCTTGTCCTGATTGTTATGTACATCGAAGGGATGCTGACGCCTTCACTGCACAGCATAGCCCTGGCATTCAATGTCACATCAGCACAGGTTAGCCTTCTGCTCTCCGCCTACCTGGTTGGAGGCGTTGCCATGACACCAATTATGGGAAAGCTTGGCGATATATACGGCAAGAAGAAGATTCTGTCAGTCGTGCTTCTGGTCTATGCCGTTGCCGTGTCAGTCACAGGATTTTCGCCAAATTTCACATTCATGGTTATTTCAAGGACTATCCAGGGTATCGGACTGACAATAATGCCACTCGGAATGAGCCTCATGAGGGAGGAGTTCCCCAAGGACATGGTGCCAAGGGCGCAGGCCCTCATCAGTGCCATGTTCGGAGCTGGTTTTGCCGTCAGCCTTCCACTGGGATCACTGGTTTCAAATGACTTCGGCTGGAGGATGACATATCACACTGCTATACCATTTGTGCTTGCCCTTGCCGTAACAACGATGGTAGTGGTAAGAGAATCAAGGTTCAGGAGGCCCGATACAAAGATAGACTACATCGGGGCTTCGCTTCTTGCAGCTTCCCTTGCACTGTTTGTTTTTGCCCTGTCGGAGGCACCGAGCTGGGGATGGACATCATATGGCACGCTTTCCATGATTGCCTCGGGTGCCATGCTCATCATACCCCTGACACTCTTCGAAAGGCGCTATTCAAGGATGGGCGGGGAGCCCATACTGGACTTCAGGCTCCTGTCGTACCGGAACGTCATGGTTGCAAACATTGTCCTTTCAATATCTGGAATGGGCATGTTCCTTGCCATGCAGGCCCTCACATACAGGTTTGAGCTTCCGAGTCCTTCCGGATATGGAAAATCAATTCTCTACACGGGAATTTCACTTGTTCCGTTTGCCATAGGCATGCTTGTTTTCGCACCCATAACAGGGAGGCTTGTATCCAGGATTGGCGTGAAGCCCCTGGCCATAATTGGCTCCGTAATTTCAGGGGCAGGCTTCATCCTGGAATCCGTATTCCATTCCTATGACCAGATGCTCATGTTCGAGTTTGTTACTGGCGGAGGCCTTTCAATAATGAATGCTTCACTGATAAATCTCATAGTGCTCACAGTGAACCCAAAGGACATGGGGCTTGCAACAGCCATGAACGGCACTTTCCGGAATGTTGGCAGCAGCATAGGCGCACCCATTGCCGGCTCAATAATGGCCACCGTCTCAGCACTGTATCTTGTGGGGAACAGCCCATCAGGCCCAGTGTATGTATCAATGCCCACATCAAGCGCATTCGCTTACATATTCCTGATTGCTGGAGCTGCCTTTGCAGTGGCAGCTATTCTATCACTGCTTGCCAGGGAGGTTCTGGGATCTAGGGCAGGTTCCAGAACAGCCAAGAGGCCTGCCGTCAATGAGGTGGAGACACACAGTACGGATAAATTGTGATTATTTTAATAGGATGAACAAATTTTGACTTAATGAGGTATGTCATAGTCACCAGCAGATGCCCCGTGAGCCATGACCGCTCTGGGGGCCGGGAAACACTCCGCCGGAACGTCGGTGGCGTGGTTACTGCCCTGCACCAGGCCATGAAGGTCCATGGTGGGGTATGGATCTGCTGGGGTGATGGCAATGCCGACATGAATTACCCGGTGGAAGAGTATGAGGGATATACTGTTGCAAGGATATTCCTGAACCGTAATGAGAAGCATGGTTTCTATGATGAATATTCCAACGGCACACTATGGCCTCTTTTCCATTATTTCAGGGAACGCGTAAGGTACGTTGAAGATTCGTTCGAGACATACAGTGCAGTGAACAGGAAATTTGCAGAGGCAGTTGCAAAGAATACAGATAATGATTCGGTGATCTGGGTTCATGACTACCAGCTTAGCCTTGTTCCAGGGTTCGTAAGGAAACTGGGAATTGCCAATTTCATCATATTCACCTGGCACATACCGTGGGTTTCCAGCGAGTTTTTCAACATCCTTCCGCAGGCAAAGGAGATTGTGGACAGCATTACACAGGCAGACATGATAACATTTCATACAGAATTATACAGGAAGAACTTCAGGGAGTCCTGTGAAAGG
>JAJZZZ010000128.1 GCA_021797265.1 Thermoplasmata archaeon | reverse complement strand
TTATTTCCATTGCCCCTATGCTCATTGCATTCAGGGATGATGAACATGCCCTGTCGAGGGACATTGACGGTACATTGAATGGAAGGCCGGCCATGAATACTGGATGGCGCCCCCCATACAGCCAGTTTTCGTCTGCCTGTATGGCGCATCCTGTGATGACATCATTGATCTCCTCGGCCTTTACTCCAGTCTCGGAGACAGAATTCTTGATGAGCTGGCCCAAGGCCTCGTCCATTCTTATGCTGTTGAATACATCTTTCTCCGGAGCATTTGGTCTTGACCGTGAGAAGGCGGTCCTTTTATAATGCACCAGGTATACTTCTCTGTCCTTATCCATCATATCACTGTGTTTGTAAGTGCGATGTGATCTAAATAAGTTTTTGTGGTTATTTAGCAGAGTCTATAAATCATTTATTGCCCAACTTTTCCTGTTTTTATGGTCTTCCGTGGGATGCCATTGCGTGCCAGTTCCCGACGAAATGTATAAAGATATGCAAAGGCTATTGGGATGAAGCGTGATAAAATGCCGTATAATGTCATTGTTCTTGTGAAACAGATACCGGATATAGACCAGATGAAAACAGATCCCAGCACAGGAGAACCGATTCTTCAGAATCTTCCCCTCAGGGTTGAGAACCTCAGCAAGAATGCCATTGAGGCTGCAGTGAAGATAAAGGAAAAGCATGGCGGGAAGGTCTCAGCAATCATATTTGGAACCGATAAATCCTCAGCAGCAATGAAGGAATCATATGCAATGGGAGTGGATGAGGGCTTTCTGCTAACCGGCTACAATGGCAACCATCCGGAAGTTACGGCAAAGGTTCTGGCAGAAAAGATAAAATCCATACCTCATGATCTTGTGATACTGGGCAACCAGTCTGCGGATTCTTATACCGGGCTTCTTCCTGGAAAGATATCGGCAATAACAGGGGAACCGCTTCTTGGCAACGCAATCAAGATAGAAATGGACGGGAAAACTGCAAAGGTGACATCGGCGCTTGAGGAATACAACCTTGAGATCATGGGCGAAACACCGGCCATAATTTCTGTGGCTCAGGAGATAAATGAGCCGCGCCTTCCCCCTGTCCTGCAGATCATGGCCGCCGGCAGGAAACCCATAAACACCCAGCCTGCAGGGCCAAAGGAAAAATTCACGTCAGTTGTTATTTCAAACAAGGCACCAAAGAGCGACAGGAAGCGCATTGTGTTTGAGGATGTTGACAAGGGTGTCGCTGAAGTTTCAAAGGCAATAAAGGAGGCCATAAGATGAAGGCACTTGTTTTTTCTGACAACCAGGATATAATCGCCCAGATCCTGTCGGCACTTAAGGGCAAAGCTGACGCCGACGCGGCAGCACTTTCCCCGGTAATGGAAGGCATGGACCAGTACGGTGCCACAAGGCTGTACGAACTTACTGGCAATCCTGGATCTGATGCAATATTCCAGGCCCTATCAAAGATATTTACGGATGGAAAATACGATCTATTCCTTGCTGGATCAACCGTAAGGGGGCGAGAGGTTGCGGGTATGATGTCGGAGGCACTCAACCTGCCCGCAATGACAGAAATCAATGACATTTCCTTCAAGGACGGCAAAATTGTCACAAAGCGGTTCTTCTATGGAGGAAAAACTCTCCTTGAGGAGGAATCCGGTGCTAGGGTACTGACCGTGATGGCTGGTATTTCGGAAGCAGCCAGGGCTCAGGGGAAGTCTGAGCTTGTGAAAGTGGAACTTCCTGCCTCAAAAATTACCACAGTCAACAGGATAGACAAGATGGCTGGTTCCGTTAACATAGAGAAGGCACAGGTTATCGTATCCGTGGGTAGGGGAATAGGAAGCAAGGAGAACATCGAGAAAGTAAAACCGCTTGCTGAAGCTGTGCATGGTGAGATTGCCGGTTCGAGGCCCGTGTGCCTTGACTATCAGTGGCTCAGCGAGGACAGGCAAGTTGGGCTTTCTGGAAAGAAAGTGAAGCCAAAACTGTACATTGCACTTGGCATCTCTGGGCAGATTCAGCACATAGCAGGAATGAGAACCTCCAGGGTTGTGGTGGCGGTGAATAAGGACAAAAGCGCCCCGATTTTCGAGGAGGCAGACTACGGAATTGTGGGCGACCTTTTCCAGATAGTGCCAAAACTTGTTTCAGCTCTAAAGCGGTGATGCCACAACATCACTTTTTATTTACGGCTTTTTTTAATAATCAACATTTTGAAGTCGCTAAATGATGCCCTATCTTCCCCATTGTACAGTAATTTTGGTCATGAAAAATTTTGATGTCTCGCAAAATTAAGAATAGAAGTGGAAAAAATTTTGTTTGGTGAAAATGATTTCAGTGCTGCTTTATGCCAGTCTTAACAGGGGTCCCTGCCAGAAGGGCATTCTCCCCTGAGATCTGATCCAGGTCCTGCATCTTGGGTTCCGGCAGAAGTACCAGTGTGAATACCAGACCTATCACTGCAAGCAACGCCAGTATCAGGAACAGGCCAGATTCCCCTATGGATGATGCCAGTATTATGGCATTCAGGAAGGTTCCAATGAAAGCCCCTGTCTTTCCTCCGGCTGCTGATGCACCTGCACCAAAGCCCCTCACCTTGGTTGGGAACACTTCGGGTGGATATATGAAGGTCGTGACGTTTGGTCCGAATTCTATGAAGAAGTAACTCAGGCCGTACACTGTCAGGAACTCCACAATATATGATGCTGAGAGCAGCTGGTGGAATATTCCAAGTATTCCAAAGGAAACAGCCATTGCGGCAAATCCTATGGTCTGTATGGTCTTCCTTCCAATCCGGTCAATGGTGAACGTTGCAAGCCAGTATCCTGGCAGGGCTGCAAAGCCGAATACCATTGCTGAATATTCAGTAGTCCTGATCAGGTGATGGAGACCTGTTACTGATGCAGGCACAAGTACGCCAAGCATTGAACTGGACATGATGGAGTTACCATAGAGTGCCCAGTCCATGAGGAACCATGTTCCCGCTGTCCCCAGCAGTGTAAGGATAAACTTCCTCTGCTTCAGTATCTGCGTCCATGATTCTTTTACTGTCTCTGTCTCTGCATCTGCCGAAGCTGTTATTCCTGTATATTTCTGCCAGTTCTTAGCCGCCCCCTGCGCATCTCCCTTAACCCTGAGAAGGTATCTGGGTGTTTCAGGCATTTTCCTCCTGTAATACACCACTATAAGCGCTGGGATTGCACCGAATGCCAGGAGAAGTTTCCACACAAGCGTGAGGCTGATGCCGGAATATATCAGTCCAAGTGATACCAGCGGCCCTGCAAGGAGACCAAGGGATTGCATAGAGAACACCATTCCAACAAGCTTCCCCCTGTGGGCGGTATTGGAGTATTCTGCCATTATGGTGGAGCTTGTTGCATAATCTCCGCCTATTCCAATACCCAGGATGAACCTCCATATTATTAGTATATTAACTCCGTTTGTTGGCGTCAGGAATGCACTTCCAAGAGCGCCTATTACAAGTATTATGAGTTCAATACCATATACTGCTTTCCTGCCAAGCTTGTCAAGCAGCCTTCCGAATATCATTGCACCAATAACAGCCGACAGCAGAGCTGTGGAATCCAGCAGAGATGACTGAAGTGTCGTGAACTTGCTCCATCCCGATAGCACAAGTATGCTGGTTACCACTCCTATTATGAACAGGTCGTAGGCGTCCGTGAAGAAGCCAAGCCCGGACACGAGCCAGGTCTTGTAATGGAAACCACTGGTTTTTGTGTCATTTATGGACTCTATCAAGTCCGGTTTTGTTTCGGTAGTCATACCAGAAGATAAATTTCAAT
>JAJZZZ010000013.1 GCA_021797265.1 Thermoplasmata archaeon | reverse complement strand
ATGGTTTTGATTCTGAGATTATAAATCAGTTGAACGGGCTTCAGAAGGTAGTGTTCACAGGGAGGGATATCGAAACGCCATGGAAACCTGTAAAAATGGTTCACGGTGACCCTGCTGATGCAGTAAAGGAAATGAAAATGCAAGGGGGCAAGGATATGGTTATTGTGGGCAGCGGAACCCTTGTTTCATCTCTAGTAAGAAGCGATCTTGTGGATGAATACCGTATCAGAATCAGGCCAATTATCCTTGGAACTGGCAGGTCTCTTTTCCGGGACGAAAAAAGGAGGCACAACCTAACTCTTGTCTCTTCCACTGCCTTTGAAAATGGTGTTGTTGCTCTACATTACGAACCAGACCGCTCACAATGATGAATGATACGCCCTCAAGACGGAACAGTGATTCAATAAAGAGCGTTTCCTAATAAACAGTTAATATTGCATCTGCATCCACAGTTTATTCTTTCTTTTTTTAGGCACCGGAAGGATAATAATCCACATTTATGTTGATATTACAATGACCGAGTATAAAGTGGTTGAACATATTACTGAAAAAGATGGGTCTAAGAAGAAATTCACAGTAATGGCAATTGAATATCTTGAGCCATCCTATGTTAAGGTAAGAGCAGAATTTCTCCCTAAGGTTGGGTCAATTCTGAATGTTGAAGGGAACAATGTGACTCAGGATAAAAGAGTGATAGGCACCGTAATTGAATTGAAAAGGGCCCAGGATGTCAGGGTAAGCCTTCACTATGACATAAAATACACAGGAGGTTACTCCATGGATGGAAAAACGATCTACCTGGATGAACATTTCCCTCCATTCTTTAAAGTGGAGGGAAAAGAGGTGAGCACTGTGGAAAGCATAGGGCTACACCATGAACTTCCAGAAAAATGGATGTCAGATAACGGTTATGAATACCCTTATGCACATGAAATAGCCACAGGAATAGAGAAAATGTATGTGGAATCACTGGGGGTTACATGGAAAGGCTATTGTACAGAGGTGGATAAGAATCTCAGAAATGTATACAGCAAAATATTGCAGAGGTCCCCGCCCTCGCTTGACCTGGCCCCTTACCTTTACTGCAGGGACAGGGAAGCATTGAAGGAAATAAGACAGAGCGAAAATTAGTAACTATCCATCACTCTTTGTTTTGCTGAATTGAACAGCGGCAGTATATGAAACAACTATCAACAATAGATCCAGATATTTACAGGTGCTTCTTGCCTTATGCATATGTGAGAACCCGGGTCCTGTAATAACGCAGCCAGGGAAAATTAGTTAAAGTTAAAAAAAAAATAACCAGGTGAAGTTCTAAGATTAATTGTTTGCTACTTTCTTGAATTCCTCAATTGCAAGTTTAACCTCCTCAACAGAAGCAGAGTTTTCCAGCGTGCTTATATCTCCCGGGACCTGCCCAAGAGCTACAGCCTTTACCACTCTTCTCATGATCTTTCCGCTCCTGGTCTTCGGCAGTGATTTCACAACGTGTATCTCCTCCGGCACATATACGGGGCCGAGGTCCTCCCTGATTCTTTTTCTCAGTTTTGGCACAATGTCCCTGTCATTTACGGAGTTTTCCTTCACCACTACAAAAGCAACTATAACCTCTCCTTTTACATCATCTGGTTTTCCAAAGACTGCAGCTTCGGCAACTTCCTGAGATGCTATCAGGGCATCCTCCACCTCTATTGTTCCAAGTCTGTGGCCGGAGACATTAAGAACCTCATCAGCCCTTCCAAGGAGCCAGTAATATCCATCTGAGTCCTTGACTGCATAATCCCCGCAGTAGTACTTACCCTTGAACTTCTCGAAATATACGGACTTGAACCTGTCAGGATCGTTGTACAGGGTCATGAACATTCCGGGCCATGGCCTGTTATAGACAATGAACCCCTTTTCATTGGGCTTTACCTCCATGCCAGAATCTGTCAGTATTGTTGGCTCTATGCCAGGCATCGGGAAAGTAGCTGATCCTGGCTTAAGTGGAGGAAGCCCGAGATTAAGGCTCGGAGATATTGCAAACCCTCCGGTTTCAGTCTGCCAGTATGTATCGATTATTGGGCATCGGGAATATCCGATATTTTCATAGTACCATTTCCAGGCACTTGGATTTATTGGTTCTCCCACAGTTCCAAGAGTTTTGAGAGTGGAAAGATCATGCATCCTTGGATACTTTTCCCCATACCTCATTAAGGTACGTATAGCAGTTGGTGAGGTATAGAGTATGTTTACACGGTATTTCTCAATTATCTCCCACATCCTGTCTGGAGCCGGGAATGTTATCGCACCTTCGTACATTATGGATGTGAGTCCGAGAATCAGAGGAGCGAACACTATGTAACTGTGCCCTGTCACCCAGCCAATGTCTGCTGCACACCACCATCTATCGTCCTCCTGCGGATCGAATGCCCATTTCAATGTACTGGCTACCCAGACACCATATCCTCCTGTACCATGAAGAACACCCTTTGGCTTTCCAGTTGTGCCTGATGTGTACAGTATGTACAGGGGATCTGTTGAGTCCATCCACTCAGGATCTACATATGCCTGGCCATCCTTGACAACATCATGCCACCATATATCCCTGCCTTCTTCCATGTTAACTGCATTGCCTGTTCTCTTGACCACAACAACTGTTCCAACAGTGGATGTCTGTTCAAGTGCCTCGTCAACTATTCCCTTGAGGTCGATAACTTTTCCTGACCTGTTAGCGCCATCAGATGTAATTAGCATCTTTGCTCCTGAATCCTTTATCCTGTCGGCAAGGGCACCTGCTCCAAATCCAGCAAATACGAATGAGAATATCACTCCAATTCTGGCACAAGCAAGAAGTGCTACCGGGGCCTCTGGTATCATTGGAAGATAGATTACAACACGGTCTCCCTTCTTCATCCCCATATCAAGAAGAGCCTTGGCAAAATTGTTGACCCGTCTGTAGAGGCCGTCATATGTGATGATTTTCTCGTCCCCGTTCTCAGCAACCCAGATGTAAGCTGCCTTGTTCCTTCTGTGCATCTTTACATGCCTGTCAACGGCGTTGTAGCAGAGATTGAGTTTTCCGCCCTTGAACCATCTATAGAATGGGGGGTTGCTGTCGTCCAGAACGTTATCAAAACCCTTGAACCAGTCCAGGATTCTGGCCTGTTCCTGCCAGAACCTGTCAGGTTCTTCTATAGATTTCCTGTATATCTCCTGATAATTCCCCATTTTTGGGTTGTAGTATTCTTTCGTGGGGAGAACTTCCCTCGATTCCTCTTCTTTGCTCATGTTTTGTCACATGCAATAATAAATATTAAGTTTGCTCAATTTATAATATTATTAAAAATATTGATCAGCTTGGCTGATCCTCTATGTCGAACTCTCCCGCCTCTCTGAGGGTTTTTGGCTTTTTCTTTGAATAGTAATAGGTAATGAGCCCTCCTCCAACAACCACCCAGAGAATCGTTATAATGAAAGATGCAAGATATGCTGTATCAACTCCAGATGTGGGATTTGCAAGGTATTTCGAAATTATGTCAGTTATTGAGAAATATATGACTATGAATCCGATCAGCGATGAGACAATAGGTGCAAGCCCGAAACTGAGAGTTCTGAACTCCTTTGTTCGGAAACCATAGAATGTCAGTGAAGTATTAGCCAGGACATGTACTATAATTATGGAAATACCGGTTCCAGCCTCCAGTACAAAGGCTGCGTCCTTAGGTCCAAATTTCAATCCCATAAGGACATCAAGGACGAAGGAGGAGAGGATCCAGGCCATTGTTGCCTTTGCCGGAGTCCTGTATTTCTTGTGCACCTCGCCAAAAGATTTGGGAAATATTATGCCATCCCTTGCTGCTGAGTGCCACCACCTTCCCACGGCAGTTGCCTTGCTCACTCCATTGCTAAGGTAACTGTTTATAGTGAATATGATGAGCAGGAATACACCAATTGGCCCCAGATATCTTGAGAATACAATTATCCCTGCATCATTTGTTGTGGCGAATGAAGATATGTTTGAAATGCCCCATCCCACAGTTAGGGCATATGTTGCAGGTATGAGAGCAATGGCAGTGAGAGCCATTGCAAATATTATTGATTTTCCTATGTTCTTCTTCGGCTCTGTAATTTCCTCTGAAACAGTTGTAACAACACCACTGCCTGTGAAGTCAAGTATAGAGAAGATTGCTCCGAACATTATGGCAGATACTCCGACCGCGTATTTTCCGCTGAACTCGAAAGGGACAAAGGAATTCCCTTTCCCTACCTCCACTATGATTATTACTGCAGCAATGAAAAGAAATGCAACTTCTGCAAGGCCGGATATCGCAGTATAGTTAAGAGAAGGCTTTATTCCTTTGTATGTGAGTATGGAAATATAGCCGGTAAAGGCCGCTGCAAAAAGAATCCATATGTATGGTATGGATGTTATTGACGGCGAAATTAGGAAAATAAAGCTGGATAGGCCAAGTATCCCGAAAGCTGCACCTGTTATGTCATAATACATGAAGCTCATTGCAGTTATTGGCCCCAATCTGCCCCTGTCCGTAGCAGAAGCGGCATAGGCATAGTAACTTCCCGCATTTGATTTCCTCTTCGCGAACATATATGGAGTTACCATCCACAGAGCATAGATTAGCCAGGCAATTATTACAGAGAGCACTGTTTCAGCACCGCTTGTTGAGAACGATGCCACCAGGAGGATGGCAATATCCGCAGCAGGTGCAACCTGGCCCAGGGACTGGAATATACCCTGAAACAGGCCAACAGCATTCTTCTCCAGTTTCTGATCAGTTTCTGTCATCAGATTCACATCTAAATTTTTGGAGGAGACTGCCCAAACAATTCAAAGGGTTCGCAAAATGAACCACAAATCATTGGGTTTTATTTTCCTATGAGGTTATCTTATTAATATTTTATTGCATTTATCAGCTACAAATAATTATAAGAGAATATCTTTTTTCCCAGAAGTTGAACACAGATATGCCAGCCTCAGACGGGAGGCCAATGCACAGATTTGCTGCGGGACTAGCATTCCTGATTTTTGCCATAGGCGCGGTGATTCAGCTTAGCAGTTATACAAACATCGAATCGCTTGGTTTCGCCGCTGTGGGCATTATCCTTCTTATTGCGGGGAGAAAATTCTTCACAGTAAAACAGCGGCGTACCATATACTTTGGAATAATCCTTTACATAATACTCCTTGTTGTAATATCCGCAGGCCTCACATCTCTTGAGAATTCGTTTCTGAGATACCTTTCATCCGGTGTATCTTCACTTTACAATTACACCACAGGAAAAAACATAAGTTCAGGGGAGGTTTTTGGTCTTCTTGTGCCCTATCTTATAGTCAATTATGGTCTCTGCTATTACATACTCTCTTACAGGCTCATACGGGGCGCTCTTCACATAAGTATAGGCATTGTGCTTCTTGTTTCTGTTCTTTTGAGAGTAGGCTCTGTTTATCTCGTGAATTCTCCAAAAACTGTTATCTTCGGTGTTAATGTTGGGAAATACATAGTGTCCATAGGTACCCTTGTGAATGTCCCGGTATCAGTTTTCCTGAGCTCAGTTGCGGTGATACTGCTTTCTCTGGCACTTCTCATAATCAGCTTCCTTATTTTTTCCGGGAGGATAAACAAAAATGCATCAAGGAAAAACAAACTGACATAATACAGGAATTGATTTCTAAAACATGCCATTAGTTGCAGTTACCATGGGTGACCCGTCTGGAATTGGACCGGAAATTGTTTTAAAAACACTCATCCGAAATCCGGAGCTGAGAGAACAGGTTATAGCTGTAGGGAGTTCCAGAGCTCTCAAGAACGCTGCGGAAAGCATGCATCTTGAGAAAATTCCAGATGATATAAAAATCAGGAATGTGGATGGCCAGATCTCTCCCATGGGAAAAAGTGGGTCTGAAAGCGGGAATATTGCAGTACGAAGTATCGAAACTGCCTCGGCGATGGCATTAAATTCCGAAGTTATGGGAATATGTACAGCACCTATCAGCAAGGAATCAATTAAGATGGCTGGCTCACCATTCATCGATCACACCGATATGCTCAAAGAACTGACCGGTTCAGAATGGAACAGTACGGTATTCGAGTCCGGGACTCTCAGAATTTTCTTCCTCACGAAACACCTGTCATTGATGAAAGCCTTGAAATCACTGAATACAGAAATGATAGAACAGGGGCTTGAGGAAGCCCGGATATCCATGAACCTTATTGGTATTGAAAGCCCACGAATTGCGGTGGCTGCCATAAATCCTCATGCCGGAGAGAACGGCATACTTGGGCTTGAAGAGAAGAATATCATCATGCCCGCAATCTTAAAGATGAAGAAAAGGCTCAATGTGAATGGCCCATTTCCTGCAGATTCAGTCTATTATAGAGCATCCAGGGGAGAATTCGACCTTGTGGTTTCACCCTATCATGATCAGGGGCACATCGCTGCTAAGATGCTTGATTTTCATGGAACAGTCAGCATGAATCTAGGGCTTCCATACCTGAGGACGTCCGTCGATCATGGTACCGCATTTGATATTGCCGGCAGGGGAATCGCCAATGAGGAGAGCATGACAGCTGCGATAAAGAAATGCCTTCAGCTTTCTGAAATATACCGGAAAAACTACAGCAGAATCTTCGGTGGAATTTCCTAATCTCCCACAAATATGATCTTGCTGCCTGAATAATCTATCCTGAATGGTTCATGCCTGAGTTCCGGGAATTCAGAAGTTATCTCCGGGTGTGTTTCCGGCGGTGCAAGAAGAAGCAGAAATCCACCGCCTCCGGCCCCAATAATCTTCCCTCCAATGGCACCCATCTCCCTTGCCCTTTCGTAAATGGAATCAATCCATGTTGATGATATCCCGTCGGCAAGATTCTTCTTGAGCATCCAGTTTTCATGAAGACATTCTCCCAGGCCTACCATGTCGGACTGGCCAATTTTCTTAAGAGCTTCATAGGTTATCTCCCTCATCCTGTCATACATTTTCTCGGTATTTTCAACATTTGATGACTGTTTTTTGTGAATGTCTGTGGAGCTTCTCTCTTTTCCAGTGTAGAGAAGAAGTAGCCATGATTCTATTGCTGCCCTGGTGTTCTCATTCATTATTACATGATTTACGGACACGCTCTCGTCAGGGTTGAATTCCATCAACTGGACTCCGCCGTAAGCAGCCATGTACTGATCCTGCTTTCCTCCGGGTTCTTTCAGGATCTCCCTCTCTATCTGCACCGCCTCACGGGCAAGCTCTCCTGGAGACGCATGCTCACCACGGTATGCATGCAGGGCATTAAGAAGGCCAACAAGAAATGTGCTGCTGGATCCCAGGCCGGTCCCACGGGAAGGTATGTCAGAAATGCTGACTATCTCAATTCCACCGTCAATATCCAGAAGCTTCAGGGCTTCCCTGACTGAAGGATGCTGGATCTCATCAACCGTATCCACAATCTCTGTAGTTGAATAGCTCACTCGTATCCTGTGATCGAATTTCTTGTTCACAGCAACATAAATGTATTTGTTTATGGATGAAGATAGTACTGCCCCTTTTTTTCCCCTTCTGTAATATTCGGGGATATCGGTTCCCCCACCTGTGAAACTTATCCTGAGTGGGGTCCGGGACATAATCATTCTTGTCTTCATCATATCATCTGTAATAGTCAGCAAGCAACTTGAGTCCTCTGTCCAGGTCTATTCCTGCCCGGAAATTCAGAATTTTTTCAGCCTTGCTCACATCCGCCAGTGTCTCCATTACGTAGTTCTTTACAGGCATTTCTATGTACTTTGCCTTAACATCTGTTCCAAGTACTGAATTCAATTTCTGGAGAAGCTGATTCAGGCTGAAGTTCTTTCCGTATCCGACGTTGAAAACATCAAAGCCTTTATGTTCTGCTGCCTTAACAAGGGCATCACATACATCCGTGGCGAAGACGAAATCCCTTCTCTGCTCACCATTACCATAGATGACGGGATTCCTTCCTGCGCGTATGTCCCATAGAAACTGTGTGGCAAGATTTGCATATCCGCCCTTTGCCTTTTCATGATAGCCATATACTGAGAAAAATCTCATTGCTGATGTATTTACACCATACAACTGCCAGTAGAGTTGTGAAAGCCTTTCACAGGCGATTCTTGCTTCCGTATAAAGATCAGTAACGCCTGGAATGATATCTTCTCTGTGAGGGGGCTTAACGCCATTGTATATTGAGGATGTGGATGAAAACACCACATTGCTTCCATGTTCCCTGGCATATTCCAGGACGGAAGTCATGCCTGCGATAACCTCGGAAACAAGCATCGGGTTTTCCCTGTACATGGGAGAAGCAGAATAGAATCCCAGATGAAAAACAACATCGGCTTCAAAGTCTATGCTGTTAAACTCTTTTGCATCCTTCTGGAGAAATCTAAGATTGTCCCCTTCAAATTCCTTCAAATTATCAATTGACCCCGTATGAAGATTGTCCACTACAAGAACTTCATTATTCTCAACAAGTGATTGGACAAGGTTGGAGCCAATGAATCCAGCCCCTCCAGTAACTATAACCTTCTTGCCTTTCATTCTTCCTAATATCATATCTTTATATATTAAAATCTGCCTTTTTTAAGGGTTTATTGCAAGCAGTTAGTGGAATAAAACCTGACATGAACTGTGCTGAAGACGTCACCCGGTTGCCCTGTATACTGATCCAAGAAGCAGATATAGCACAATGGATCCAAAAGCAACGGTATGGCCAACAAGAAGTATAATGATCATTTCGGTTGGGTCAAGATGATAGACGATTAACAGATAAAAGAAGATTCCATAAAACACAATAAGTGCCCCTATGACCCATTCCACAAAGACTTTGATGGAATGTTTGCTTTTGCTAAGAGGTTCCTGTATCTTCTCCATGGTGAGCATACCAAGCCCCATGCAATCAGGGCAGACATCCTTGTGACCAGACGTGATTACTGTTCCGGTGCCTCCACATCTTTCACAAACAACTTCCTCTGTAGCCAATATTTTAACATGCCTTGCTGGTATAAATGATTGTTCAGTAACGAAGGCCGCTGCATTTTACAAAGAATGAAAGAAAGGCTGTGTGCCCTATAATGTCGTTATCCGGCCTTGTCGCACCTTCACGGACAAGTATGCGTCTCCTCAGGATCTCGCTGCATTCAAGCACATAGAAACCTGATTTTAAGAATGCGTTATGTGCTCTTTCCACCTGATTGAATGTTGGAAGGTAAGTGCAGACTATAGCTCCCGGTTTCAGGATTTTCTTCATTGATTCTACAGCCTGCCATGGTTCAGGGAGATCAAGCATTGCAGAATCGAACTTGTCGCCTGATCTGAAATCCTCAATTCTGGAATTCACAATTTCCCAGTTTTTCTCCATTTGCAAAAAGGAACGCAAAGATAGGAGCGAATCACAGTTTGAGCTGTTTTCCTCAACAGTAACTAGGGATCCGGAATCTCCGACTGTTTCCAGAATATGAGAACTCATTGCTCCTGAACCGCCTCCTGACTCCAGAACCCTCATGCCGGGCTTCAGCGAAAGAACCTTGATTGAGTATGCTGCATCCCAGGGCTGAATAATCTGGGTTTTCCTTTTTACAATTTCACCTATTCGCACTGTGCTGAACGGCGTGACCACAAGTTCCTCACCCTTAACTTTGATGATATCGCCAGGCTCGAGTACAAATGATGGAGATGTATCAATTATCCTGCCGTTCAGCTCTATCTTCCTGGACTCATTGTCGTAAAAGCCGGCAGACCCGTTTCCTGAGAGAAGAGAGAAAAGCGCCATCAGTGCTTCGGACCCCCGTAGTAGCCAAGAATTATGTCAGATACGTTGGTGCCGGTGAATCCTGTTATTATTGCGGAGGAGTGCCTGTCAAGTAGTGTGAAGGAATCCGATCTGGAAAGGCTGTCCTCTATTTCCTTATCAGTGACTTTATTTTTCAGGTTATTATCTGCTATTCCTCCCATGGCACCGCTATTTCCATCCATCCCATCCGTGCCAATGCTGGAGAACAGAAACTCCTCATTGCTGAATTTCTGCATTACCCTCAGGGTGAGCTCACAGTTCCTTCCTCCTTTCCCTTTTCCAACTATCCTGGATGTTGTCTCTCCTCCGCCTACATACCAGAAAGGCTTTTTCTCTGTTTTGTAGATCTCCCTGATCCTTTCTGCAATCCATGAAGAAATTTCCACAACATCTCCACTCAAACCGCTCCCTATAGATATTGCAGGAAATCCTCTCTCAGTGAACTTTTCCATGAATGCACTGATAAAATCAGCGTTTTTTTCTATAATGGATGTGTGAACCCTATCCCATTCTGAGGGAGCTGGAGAGAAGTATGAATAATTTCTGGAAACTTTCTCAAGACCCGGGCAGTTATCCTTGTATTTGCTAATTATGTCAAGAGTCCGTTTCTTATCTATGTTAGGATGGATCAGAGGCCCGGAAGCTATAAGTGCCGGATCATCCCCAGGGACATCGGAAATAAGAAAGTCATAAATTCTCCCTGCACTTGTCTTGGTGAGGAGTTTGCCTCCCTTGACCTGGGACATGGCAATCCTGATTGCATTCAGCTCCTTTATGTCTGCCCCATTACCCATAAGGCAGTCCGATATGTCAGCCATCTCAGTCACTGTAATCCATTCCTCAGGAAATTCAAAAAGAGCGGAACCGCCTCCGGAAATGAGCGTTACGAGAATATCGCTTTTTTTAAGGCTCCCAATGAGGTCAAGTATTCTCCCTGTGGATATGCTTGACTTCTCTGATACCCTAGGATGGGTGCCATGAAGCAGATCAAGCTCTCCCCACCTTTCTGTCTGTTCTATACCCTCCGGCACTGTTATAATGGCTTTTCTTATCTTGCCAGATAAAGCATGCCTGAGGCCTCTGTACATTGACAAAGAGGCTTTCCCGAAACCGATTGCATAAATATCGCCACTGGCATAGTTTTTAAGGTCTTCACCTACAGCCTCCTCTACCCTCCTTGCAGGTTCCATTTTAGAGAACGTACTTTCAATGGCTGAGAGAAGCGTCTCCCTTTGCTCCGTTCCCGTGATAGATGAACGGTTCCTGATCAGGGATGGCTCAGTCCTCATAAATGACCTCCAGGCCCGAGAGATGCCATTGTACCATGCCTCCACGCATATTCACAGGATTGATGTACCCTGACTGAAGTGCCATGTTGCATGCATATAAGCTTCTATCACCTGTGGCACAGACAAATACTAACTTCTTTTCTCTTTCAGGGAGGTGCTCTTTCAGAAATTTTTCTAGCCCGGAAAGTGGCACATTGATAGATGATGTAATATGACCAAGGTCCCCTTTGAATTCTGGCTCCTCCCTCACATCCACAAGAATCATTTCCTCCCCTTCGTCCATCATTGTGAAAACATCAATTGGATTGGCATGAGTAACTGTTCTTTGCATGGCGTAATCATTGCTACTTATCATATATTATTTTTCAGAATATAGTATGAAAAGGAGATACTCGATTGAGCATACGGCACTTCATGTTTTCTTATTGCAGGGGAGAACACTGAAATGACTGTTTTAATATCTTACTGCGATGCTTACTACAGATGATCAGGGAGAATGCTACGAAGATACTGATTCTTCTGAGTTTTGAGAATCTCACCCTATATAAAATATCCAAATATCTGGCTAAGTTTAATGGACCACAGTCTAATGGGACAATTTCCCCTATACTTAAAAATCTCGTCAGTGAAAAGTACATAAAATTCAGCAGGCTCGGTCCACGAAAGGTATACAGCCTGACCGAGAAGGGAAAACAGTATGTGTCAACACTTCAGTCACTCAATGAAGTACTGAGGGAGAAGATATTCTCAGATTCAATCGCTGAGAAGTTTTTGTATCTGGACCTCTTCAGCAATCTTGAAGATGGGAATATTCTCAGAGATACACTTGAATCCATCAGTGGAGAGCTTCTTGCAATTCTGTGGCTTGCGTTCACCTTCAAGAAGGATGGACATGAGGAAAAGCTGTCTGAACTGACTCAAAAACTTTCTGTTGTAAGAGAGGAGTTGCTTCAGTATCACTAATAACGGTGTATGGTCTTATATGTTTTATAGCACCTCTTCCATCAGGTTATATGACTTTCTCGGTTGTAGCCTATGATCCTGAAATGGACGAGTGGGGAGTTGCAGTTGCCAGCAGATACCTTTCAGTCGGCTCTGTTGTTCCATGGGCAGTCCATGGTGTAGGATGCATTGCAACACAGGCAATGGCAAACTACTCTTACGGCCCAAAGGGGCTTTCTCTTCTTGCTGACAAAGATGCTGACGAAACCATTAAAATTTTAACCTCTGAGGATCCTGAGAGTTCTCACAGGCAGATTGGTGTGGTAGACAGGCATGGGAATGCAGCCAGCTTCACAGGAAAGAAATGCTTTGATTATGCTGGCAACATCGTTGGCAAGAACTTCTCGGTTCAGGGTAACATTCTCGCTGGTTCAGAGGTGCTTGAGAGAATGGTCGCAGTTATGGAGAAACCGGGCAAGCTTGAATACAGACTGGTTGATTGTCTGAAGGCAGGGGAATCTGCAGGTGGCGACAGAAGAGGCAGGCAGAGCGCCGCCATTCTTATCGCTTCCAGAAAAAGGGAATTTGAAGCCACATCAGGCAAATTCATGGAGATCAGGGTTGAGGACCATTCAGATCCTCTGAAGGAACTGGAAAGGATAAGGGATCTCTGGGTCCTGATGTTCTATGATAATGAAATGGTTCCTGTGGAAAAGTACAAAGACCGGATTCAGTCCAGGCTAAAAGAGCTCGGATTCAACACCCTTGAGCAATGGGCAGGAATAAATAATTTTGAACACAACCTTAAGGACGGAATGATCGGGCGGAAAACCCTTGATTTTCTCCTATCCGGGTGATCAATCTGGCCAGCCCAGTTTACAACATAGGCGTGATTGGAGGGAGCATTGCGGATAGTGAAAACTACCAGGTGGCGAAAGAACTTGGAGGGATCCTTGCCAGGAGGGGGCACATTGTTTTGTGCGGAGGACTCCATGGAATTATGGAGGGCGTATCAGAGGGTGTTAAGGAAGAGGGAGGGATTGTAATCGGAATTCTTCCAGGATACAGCCCCGATTCCGGCAATAAACATCTGACGGTAGGTATACCCACAGGCATAGGCTACATGAGAAATTTTCTTATAATCAGGGGAGCCGACGTTATAATATCCATTGATGGGGCCACTGGTACTCTTTCTGAAGCAGCTTTTGCACTGTCTGAGGGCAAGACTGTTATCGCCATCGGTTCTCCGCCAGTTTCGAAAATGAAGGAAAGCGACGGCAGGCTGATCAAAGCCAGCACAGCCCTTGAGGCTGCAGATTTAGCGGAGAAGGAGGCAGAGGAAAGGAGAGCGGTCTCAAGGAAAATGGATACCCTCCATGGTTACATTTCCTGATGAATTGCCTCTACCTTACTGAATTCAAGATATAGACACCCTTTTTATTACGAAAATGTCCATTATTATATTTATCAAAAATGCTGCTATGCTCAGTACAAGAATTGCAGGAACAATGAGCAGAAGGTTTACAGCATGCCCCCCTATCAATGGGATAATTGAGGGATATCTGATAACCACAGAAGTTGGAAAAGCTTCAAGAAATGAGATTCCTGCAAGATCGAAGAATATTACGAATATCTGAAGGCCAAGTGAACCCAGCCTCAGGAGGTCGTAGGTAAGGTAGCTGAGGGCAATGGCCAGTACCCCCAGGAGAACAACTTCCTGATCCAGCGGAAATATGGCAATATCCACAAATATAGAGAATACGCCTATGATCAGCGACAGTATCGGCACTATCCATCTTTTTTCACCTGTAAATCTTCTGGCAAGGAAAGGCGAAAATGAGATAAGTCCAATGGCTGCGAGAACCATGAAATCTGTAATGTCTACGAGAAACGACGAGGATGTAAAACTCAAAGCGAGTATGAGTGCCAGGGTGAAGAACCAGGAGAGTGATTTCATTGACCTTGGGAAGAAGCCATCACTGGAGAGGCTTCTGAGATGCCTGGATGCGGCAATAAAAGCTGGCACAAATGTTGTGATATCGGCAATCAGAAACGCGGAAATAGTGAGAAGGCCAAATTGAGGGCTTATATATTTATCAACCACATAGAGGGCAGGAAGTGATGCTTTCTCTATGCCTGACAGGCTTGGATGCACAGCATAGTAAGAAAGCGCTACCAGAAGCATCACAGCCAGTGAAAATAGAACTGTGATGATCATGGACATGGACACGTATCTTATCCTGCTCATGGGCTTCAGGTGAAATATCCTGGAGATCACTGGTATTGTTGAAGTCTCCTTTGTTTCCTTGATTATTGACTGGATCTCCTGAAACCCAAAGAAAAGGATGAACAGATAACTTGTATTCTCAAGTATCTCTATTCCCATGTTTCCTGATCCTATGGTAGTGAACCCGCTGAAATTCCAGCCCCCACGGAATCCAAGAATAAGGCTCTGTATTATGATGATTACCACCATTATCACAAGCATTACAATCTGCCCCATTCCTATCAGTTTCAGATACCTGTTTTCCAGAAATGCGTTTATGATGAACCAGACAGCAAATGAAAGAACCAGAAATCCAAGGACAGCATAAATGTAGTATGTCTGCACACCGTACACCTTGAGTATATCAGGAAGGCTCTGGAAAGTGAATGTCAGAAAATAGATGGCAGAAAATGCAGCCAGTGCAGTGTTTGCAACCCACATTGAAAGCCTTGAGATGAAATATGTCACAGAGTTTTTACCGACACCGATCCTTAGGAATCCAGGGCCGCCAACGGAATCTATCCTATTTTTCTCAGTATAGACATACATGTAGGAATATACCCAGGCTATCCCCAGTGATATGAGGCCGGCGATAACGAGAGAAACAACGCTTACAATAGCATACTGCACTATGTTTACAGGTAGAATGATAAACAGTGGTGAGCCTATAGTGGTCCCTATTCCAATGGCAAGAAGTGTGACAAAACCATAAGTTGGCCTAGCCCTGACCGTCCTTACCGGTCTCTTGAATTTGATCCTCAGGGATTCTGGAAATATGGAAACCAGTGCCAGGCCGGATATAAGGCCGGCCATCAGGGCGAATATCTGAATTGTGAGCGGAAGCCTCAGGGTAGTCGATGATATCCTCTTAAGGGCTTCCCCCATAATGAGAGCGGAAACCCCTGCAAATATTGCTCCAAGTACAACTGTCAGGTACTTGAAAGATATGACGATAATTCTCAGGTCCTTTCGATTGTTGAACATATTAAATCAGGAGGTTAAGCCTGAGTCCTCCAGAGTGTTGGCAGCAACCTTGAGTATGGCAAAGGCCCCAATTATAAGCGTGGCACCCAGCACAAAGAGAAGAAGGGCAAGCAGTGAGGTTATGAATGGCCCTGGATGCAGTAGTGTGACCCGTTCAGAGAAGTAATTCAGAAATGTCTGGGGATTGTCATATGCGTAGAAAGATGGCACTATCAGGCCTAGGCTCAGGAATATAAGAATCCCTGCCATCGCGATCTCACCAACTGCAATGATGAATGACCATAGGGAGCTCTTCCTGAATCTTCTCGATAGAAGAGATAGGAACTCCTGTACATCAAGATCCTTGGCTCCGGCGATTTTTCCCAGTGCTCTTTGGTTGTACTCACTGTTATTCTGGGAAAGAACAGCAACTGCTTTGATGTCCAGAACCAGCTGATCGAGCAAACTGTCAAATGAGTCCCTGGTTTTTTCCTCTTCCGTGTCCACGAATGATCACAACCAATAGAGAGAGTGGTTAAAAACAGTTGCGATGAGGCTCAGCGTGTCTGAAAGAAACTGAAAAAAAGGTACGGCACCCTTCAGGCTCAGATATGATTCTGCGCCTTTAAAGCCCTATTCCTGAATCCGGATCTGTGATCGGATAATATGAATTTTCCACTGAAGAATTCTGCTATTGTGGATTGTGTTACAACCCACATCAGGGGGACCATTGTACCCCATACAGCGATTTCGAATACAAGAACTGATGACAGGCTGAAGAACGGCCACGGGTTTATTCTGTATTCAAGCCCGAGATAGAATATGAGAAGGCTGAAAATTCCCATGGAAATTGAAAGAGTTTCGCTCACCAGATATCCTCTGGGCAAAACCTTCCTGATGGCACCAACAGCAAGACCTCCTGAAATTGTTGAGAGGGACATGGCAGCAAATGCCGGGAAACTGTTCAGTGCGAGGTTAGCAAGTAAAGGGTCAAACCATACAAAGACTGCGAATGTTCCAGCGAATAGAATGGGAATGGTCCACAATTTCCTGCTCTTAAGAATGTATCCCCCATAAAGAGAACCTATTAGATAACCAAGAAAAGCTCCTGCCATTGATGTTCCAAATATGAATAGCGGTGTCCGGAAATACCCCAGATAAACAGCAAGTGTACTTACCGTTGGAAGAGTTATGAGTCCAGCATACAGAATGGCTCTGGCTATTGTATTGACATATCCGGTTAATTTTCCATAGAATACTGGATAGCTGCTCTTCACAACCCAGAAAATAAGGTTTGTCATCAGAAGGAATATCCAGCTTTCAAGGATAAGAGGGATCATGCCAATAGTGACTATGGCAGCCGCCACTGACGGAAGAAGTCCTATACATCCTTCACACTGGCAGGAGAGGGCTCCGGCGATTCCCTGTACTCCGGAAACAGCCATGCCTGAATTCCCACTCCTTGAAAGGATTCTGAATATTCCGTAAAAATTGTCTACTGCAAGTATCGAAATTGAGGT
>JAJZZZ010000127.1 GCA_021797265.1 Thermoplasmata archaeon | reverse complement strand
AAGGCAACTGCAGCCTTGTCTGGGACGATGAAACCCTTCTGGTTTTTGATTTTGGAATAACCATGAAGAGGTTCAGGGAAAGGCTGGAGAAACTCGGCATCAACCACAGGGAATATTCACTGTTCGTGAGCCATGAGCACAGCGACCATTCCAGGGGCATAAGCATGGTAAAAAAATACCATAAATTCGATTTATACTCCAGGGAGGCGACTTTAGACGCACTGAGGTACAGAGACGGCTACTCCATTCGTGATTCAGTGGCAATTGGAAATTTCCTGGTAAAGGCAGTTTCTGTCTCTCATGATGCCGCTGATCCTGTTGGATACGTGATCCAATATGGAAAATCCCGCATTTCTGTTGTGTCGGATTTAGGAGAGGTTTCCGGCGATCTTCTCAGGGAAGCTGGAAATTCTGATATACTCGCCTTTGAAGCCAACCATGATGTGGAAATGCTTCGTTATGGGAGATACCCTGAGATGCTGAAGCGCAGGATACTCAGCAACCACGGCCATCTTTCCAATGACCAGTCAGCGGAGGCAATCGCAGCCATGGCAGGGCCGGAAACCAGGATAGTCCTGACACATCTCAGCCAGGAAAACAACACTCCTGACACCGCATATGCCACGATTAGAAACCATCTGGGAAACAGAAACATCCAGTATGCATCACTGGAATGCGCAACGCAAGAACTCGGTTCCAGCCATTTCATATTACAGAGAGATTAATTTTTTAACGTTTGGCAAATAACGCAGTCATGAGTGAATTGGGCTTCATAGGATTGGGGAAGATGGGCTTACCCATACTAAGGGCAATAAAGGAGAAGTATGAAGTCAGGGCGGTTTACAACAGGACAAAGTCAAAGGCAGCAGAATTTCAGGGGGTAAAAGCTGCCGAAGAGCCTTTCTCGGTGGCCTCGGCCTGCAATATAATTTTTACAATTCTGAGCGACGACAATGCCTGTGAAAACATATTATTCGGGGAGAAAGGAATTGCGAGGACAATAAGGCCGCAGAGCATCGTTGTGAACCTCAGCACAGTGTCTCCCGATTTCAACTTTTCCGCTGCAAAAAGATTCCAGGAACTGAGGTGCTCTTACCTGGAAGCTCCTGTAATGGGCAATACAGCACTTGCCCGTGAGAAGAAGCTTGTATCGCTTGTTTCCGGTCCGGAGGAACTTTACAAGACGGTTTCCGGAGTGATTGAAACTTATTCCGCCAAAGTATTTTATTTACCCCAGCCAGGGAGTGCAATAAAAATGAAGCTCATCGCGGACCTCATCATGGCAGTAAATCTGGCAGCTGCAGGAGAAGCCATTCTGCTGGCGGAGAAAGCAGGAATCCAGAAGGATCTTGCCCTGGATATCATCGGGAGCAGCAGTGCTGAGTCAAGAATTGTCTCACTTAAATCCGAAACTATCAAGGCTGGAACATTCGAACCTGAGTTTCTCCTCAAGGACTTGGTAAAGGATCTCACCTATGCAAGCAACCTTTCACGAAATCTTTCTTCACCCATCCCCATTGGTGCCAGCGCACTCCAGTATTATGTAGCGGCCATGTCCATAGGGCTGGGAAACCTGGACGTTTCTTCTGTTGTAAGATCTTTCAGGTTCCTCATAGGGAGTTCGTAGGTGAAGCCATGATTTCCACCTTCACAATCCTGACATACGCCATCATTGCAGTAGCAACAGCTTCCCTCATCTATGGCGCGTATACAGATGTGAAGAGGAGAACTGTGAAGGCACTGCTTTTCGTTCCCCTGATGGCCTTGGGGGTATCAATCAATTTCATTCTCAATATCCCCATAGTGTTCACCGCATTAGGAGTGGCAATATTCCTGTTCACCTTTCTGGAGCCTGACACATATGCATACGCGATTCTGTCGGCAGGCTTCATGGTTATTTCGGTCGCGTTTGTTTTCCTTGTTGGCTTTTACTGGGGATTCCAGCTTCTGGCAATATCTGTTGTATACGCACTTGGCTTTACGGAAAGGCTCTTTGGGATAGGTGACATCAAAGGAATAATTGCCATCATGTTCTCATCTCCTCTCTACAGCCCCGCAGCTGAAACAATACTCTTCGGACATGTTACATTTGTGGTGATCCCCACTTCTTTGTCAATTATGGTAGATGTGGCCATTTTTTCAGTCATGTTCATTCTATACACCGTTTACCTGGCCGGGAAGCATGGCTCGATGAGCATCAAGGGGGAACCTCTTGCCATAAGGTTCAATGAGGAACTTGCTCACAGGAACCCAGAGGCGTACAAAGTTGGGGAACGGGATGGAACGAAGTATATGATTTACAGGATACCATTTATGGTAGCCATCCTCATGGGATACATCATGTTCGTGATAGTCGGCTCCCCCTTATTTCTTTAGAAGATCAAGATTTTAGTATTTCAATACATTTTCACACTATGCCCCATTTGCTTGTTGAAAACGCATCCCAGATACTGACCATGGCCGGAGCCGGTTGGGAACCGCTCACAGGTGACAGGATGTCGAAGTTGAGAATCAGGAGGAATGCCGTGATTCTCATATCAGACGGGAAGATCATTGAAGTTGCGGGCAAAGAGAAGGCTGCTTCCCTGAAGGAACGGTATGATCCCATCACCATAGATGCCAAACGCAATGCGGTGATGCCCGGACTGGTTGATTCTCACACACATATTGTTTACGGAGGCACAAGGGAAGACGAATTCTACATGAAGATCAAGGGCAAGACCTACCTCGAAATTCTCAGTTCAGGCAATGGCATATACAGAACTGTTGAAGATACAAGGGCAAAGGGCAAGGACGAGATTTTCTCGGATACTCTGAAAAGAGTCTATGATTCCATTTCCACGGGCACCACCACTATGGAGATTAAAACCGGATACGGCCTGACGCTGGAATCTGAAATGAAAATGCTGGAGGTTATCGACAGGCTTTCAGGGCTGGGAATCATGAACGTGGTTCCAACTTTTCTTCCCCTTCATGCTATCCCTAAGGGTTCCACTGACCGTTCATATGTGCATGAGGTTGTTGAAAAAATACTTCCAAAATTTGTGGGGAAGGCTGGATTCGTTGACTCATTCTGCGACAAGGGGGCGTTTTCTCCGGAGTCCACTGCAGAATTCTTCAGGTCTGCAAAGGAAATGGGGTTTCAGCTGCGCATGCACGCTGACGAGCTTGCAGATATTGGTTGCCTGGACCTTTGTGAGAAATATGACATCAAGAGTGCAGACCACCTCCTCTATACTGGAGACCAGGGAATAAGGAAACTGGCATCAGGAAAGACTGTAGCAACGTTCCTTCCAATTACTGCATTCAACATCACAGACGGGTTGTATCCCAACATACAGAAATTCATAAGGGCAGGAGTGCCTGTCGCCATAGCATCAGACTGCTCCCCGGTATCTTATAACTCAAACATGCTCTTCGCGATATATCTCGCAGTGAGGTACTGCCACATGACAATAGAGGGGGCACTGAATGCAGCCACCGTAAATGCTGCGTATTCTCTTGGAATACTTGATACTGCAGGTTCCATCGAACCAGGCAAGCGTGCAGACATCATCATCCTCTCCGTGGATGACTACAGGAAGATACCTTACCAGTACGGCTCACGCCTCGTGGACACCGTCATAAACAACGGTGAGATTGTTATGAGAAATGGAGCCATGGTTCTATAGTAACAGTACATGTAACATTCATCCTGGCTCCTGATCACCTCTTAATATCTGTTTAATATGGGGAGTTATTGATCAAGAATTTCGATGATGTCATGGACAGGCTCCAGGAACTCAACGCAAAGAAAGTCCTCCTGCAGCTCCCTGACGGTTTGAAGCCGCATGTGTTCGAATATTTCAACAGGCTCTCAGAGAAGTACACAGTGGTTGTGAGTTCAGACCCATTCTATGGTGCATGCGACATCAGTACCCCTGATG
>JAJZZZ010000126.1 GCA_021797265.1 Thermoplasmata archaeon | reverse complement strand
CTTTTCAGTATCTTTCCTGAACTTATCCTGCTCCGGTTTCCAGGAATGCATGATTTCATCCACTGTATTGCCGGAGTCAAGCATTTTGTAAAGTTCATCTGATCCGTAAAGTCTTGAAAGTTTCTGCCTGTTAATGTCCACTGAATCCAATTCTCTGAGCCAGACAAGAATTGTCAAAGCCAGTCTGAAAGGATCATATTTTTTCCTGTCTGTGATATGAATGAAATAGCCGTCCACGAGCTCGCCACCATAAGGGTCCAGTGTTGGGCGGTATTTTGTTCTCCTCAGAGTTAAGCCGTCCAGGGCATTTTCAAACTCCGGAAGCCGGGGTTTTCCAAAGAAATGGAATGGATATGGTGTGCCTCTCCCCAAAGAGAGATCAGTTGCCTCCAGAAGGCAAAGGCCGGAATAAGTGATCACCGATTCCATATCCGGCAAATTCAGCGAAGGGGGGATAAACCAGTTGAATATATCGTCAAAAAAGTACTTTCTTGAATACTTTGACATTTTTACAACATTCACCTCAGCATTGAACCTTCTGTTGAAGAAGAGCGCAAGTTCGCCAATGGTCAGGCCATACCTTGAAGGAAGCGTGTCTGTGCCGACAAAGGATCTGAACTCTTCTTTCAGTACCGGCCCACTAATATCAACAGAATTCAAGGGATTTGGCCTGTCCAGCACATAGAGGGGGATGTTGTTTTCCTTGGAAGCTTCCACTGCATTGTACAGTGTGGATATGAAGGTATAGAACCTCACTCCTGCATCCTGTATGTCATAAACAAGAAAATCCAGCCCTTCCAGATCATCCTTGTTTGGTTTCATCCGTGATCCGTAAAGGGATGTGGCTTCTATTCCCCTGTAGGAAGAATCATCGATTTCAGCTCCATTGGATTCGGTTCCGTAAAGGCCGTGCTCAGGCGTGAAGACTTTCCTGATGTTGAAACCTTTTGAAATGAGAAAATCTATGTTGGGTTCAATTTCACTTGTTACGCTTCCAAGATTGGTTATTAATCCCATCCTTCCGGACGGCAGATTTTCCCTTGCATTGTCGATCCCTAATTTGAACATAATTCAGCCCTTATTGACCAATGTATAAGTTATGCATGTTGAAAAGCCTCTCCTTTATTGAATCAATGTCTCCATCCAGTAAACCCGAGAAGAAGCGTCTGGCGAGTTCTATGGATTCTTTCTCATTTATGTCAGGCCTGTTGAAACTGAAGCAATGTGAAAAATCAAACCTGTAACCCGGACCAAAGCACTTCTCAAAGATGAATTCAGATCTTTCCATATGGTAGCAGGAACTAACTACGTAAATAACCTCCGGGAGATATTTCCCATGCACTATCATTGCACAAAACACGCCATTTCCAATAGTGTCGAGTGATTTTTCCTCAAGTATAATGGAAGCTTCAGGGATGCCATTTGCAATGCAGTAGTCTTTCATAAACTGTGCTTCAGACCTGTTCAAGTCATGATTGGTAATTCCACCTGACAGAAGCATCCTAGAGTTACCATTGAAGAGTTTAATGGCAACATCAAGTCTTCCTTTCAGTTCATCATGCATATCATTTCCGTTTATCCTGCTCCCGAGAACGATAATTAATTCCATCTGTTTCTGCTCGTACAAAGAATAAAAAAGGATTTCTTAAGCCTTGACTTTCTTTATGAAAACAATAATTTGCATTTTCGAGGTAATTCTTACTTCGACATTATTTATAGGAAATGTGCCATTCTTTTTCAGAATTGGTAAGTTCACCGCATTCTGTAAGGGATGCTTTGGATAGTGAAATTAGCCATATCCGGGCTCACTTGGTAAATTGTCTGCCATTTTCCATTAACATGATTGCTGCCATACGTGATCATTATGACAGATGCAGAGTTTTGGTGGCCGGAGATGTGGAAGATATTGCAGGCGTTCTTGTTGAGTTTCACTCTATGTATAACGGCCACATCTGGTATGACCCCATCATCTGGATCACTGGAAGTCCCGACATCTCTTCAAAACTTTTGCATGAAAGAGGCTACGGCAGGTCCATTGTCATTTCACAAACAGATTTCTCATCTCAATTTCCGTTGAAAACCCGTGGGATGAGGGTGTTCGAGGAATTTATCATGACAGTTAACACAGATATGTTGCCGGTGAGTGCGAGCAATCCTAACGTTGAGATCAGACAGTTGAATACAGCTGATGTTGAGGAATCACTGTTATTTTCAGGTTATGATGGTGAAAACATGGACCTCAAGGAAAGGAAACAGGAAGAAAATTTTCTCAAAGAGAGAATCTGCCTGGGATTGTATTCCAATGGCCAACTTGTTTCAAGGGGAGCCATAATGTCCGTTACGGAAGACTATGCTTCAGTTGGAGCTTTTTTCACATTGGCGGGAGCCAGAAAGAAAGGCTTCGGTTCATCCATTGTGGCTGAGGTTTCAAGGAAAGCCGCAGCCACATCAAAGTATGCCTGCCTCTTTGTAAGAAGCACAAATAATGAAGCAATATCACTTTACAAGAAACTCGGCTTTAAAATCGCAGATAGAGCATACTTCTTGGACCTGGGAACAGGTTTAAGCCCTTGACCAAGCCACTGAACTGCTAAAGCGGGTCAGTACTTCCCATGATCAAAATCAGACAGAGTCGCAAAAACCCTGAAAGTGTTGTATGCTTGTAGCATGTTTTCTGCCCTGGCTGATACTGTATATCCATCAACTCTTGTGGCGCCATTGAATATCATGCAGTTATCTGCCATTGCGGGATTGTTAAATTCAACCTTCACTTCAACGGGACCCTTGATCTTCAAAACGGTTCCTTTTCTGGAAACACAACTTTTGGAAGCATCACGCAGTGCCTCCAGCGCGGCATCCATGGACATGGAATCTGCCGAATACCTGGAAAGGCCTTTCTTCAAGGCCACAAATTCACAATCCTTGAGATATTCCTGAGCTTCCTCCACAGCTTTCTGGTCTCCTGCAACCATCTTGACCGGTACATTGAATTCTCCTGCAACAGCTGAAGTGAGATAGGTTTCCCCTGCCTCGAAGCCATTAATGAATACACGGTGAATACTGGTGGAATATGTGTGGCTGAGTACGCCATCGGCAGTGCCTGCCCTGCTGTGGTAGCCCAGGAGCACAAGTGCGTCCGTCTCCTGAACGCCTTGAGCCATGCTCAGAGGTTTTGGCCAGCCAAGAATTACCCTTGCCCTGTGATCGATGCTTGATGCCTCGAGGTTCCTGTTTCCGTCGTGTGCATCAACTGCCGTTACATGGGAAGCACCTCCAAGGTAAAGCCCTTCAACCACTGCATTTGTGCTCTTTACCATTGATTCCTTACCAACCTGGTAATCTATTTCTCCAGGCAGAACCTGAGTGCCGAATGTAACGCCCTGAAGACCCTCAGCATCAACGGAAACAAGGAATTTCATGCCCTTCCATGCCTGAGCAGTCATAAAAGAATCGCTTCCTTGCTTTCCACAGTGCTGCACCCGTTAACCTTTTCTATTGCCTTGCAACCATTGCTTCCCATAGAATATATAATGCCCGGGGAGAGGGGGATCTTCTCCACGCCGGATGGAAAACCCTTTGCTTTTAGGAGACTGGAGGAAACTACTGCATAGCAATTTTGTCCTTTTATAAGGAAAAACCTGTGATACAAGTCAAAGTCTCTGGCGTCAGAATAAATATAGACTTCACGGGACTGCGTCCTTCTGTTTACAGCGAAGAGGAAAATGTTCAATCCTGACTTGAGGGAATCAGTTGAATATACCTGTTCAAGTGCAGATCTGAGCCTTTCTATGGGTGTTCCCTGGAATGTTCCAAGCAAATTCAGAAAGACTTCGCTGTCCGATCTTGTTTCCATGAAGTTCTTAGAAAATGCACCAGTCAGTTTTGACTTGTTAATCCAGCCGTTGTGACCAAGGTACAAATCATAATCTTCGAGGAATTT
>JAJZZZ010000125.1 GCA_021797265.1 Thermoplasmata archaeon | reverse complement strand
AGAGTGAAGGAACTGGCGTCCCGACTAAATTTACTTCCACAAACGGGTTGCAACTTAGCGTTTCCTTTGTAACATATTTGCTTGATATATTGAGTTTTATCATAATCTCATTCATTGCCATTCCATTTGGAAAGGCAATCTATCCGACGAAGAATATAGCAAATTCTTTGCTGATAGTATGGGGTGGATTTGCAGCGGGGGCTGTGCTGAGACCATTAGGTGCAGCAATCGTTGGACCCATGTATGATAGGATAGGGAGAAAACTGGGTATCACCGTTGGACTCATAGGGTCTACTGTTTTCACTGCAGTTCTTGGGGTGTTGCCAACCTATGCGGAAGTCGGAATATGGTCACCGGTCCTGTACGTTGTGCTTAGACTTGTTGCCGGTTTATTCATTGGAGCTTTAATTGCAGGTGGACTTGTCTTCACCACAGAAAACCTGCCTGAAAAACTGAGAGGACTTTTCACTGGCTTTGCAGAATCTGGGGCAAACTGGGCGCACTTTCTTGGGGCTGCCTGGCTTATTGTCATAAGCGCCTTCTTTGTTGGTTCTGCCTATTATACAGTAGGCTGGAGATATTACTTCATAGTGGTGCTCATACCTTTCTTCTTCGTCCTTCCATTCCTGTATTTTGTCAAGGAATCAGATATATTCGTCAGGACAAAGGCCAAGAAGAAGACAACAGACCACGTATACAAGACCATGTTCGCAAAGGGCCAGATGAGAAAGACCTTCCTTATCACCCTCTTTGCATCAATTGGAATCCTTGGATATGATAACCTCACCGAGAACCAGTTTCCGACATTCCTGGGTCTTGTCAACCACGTTCCCCACCCAGATATAGCCACTTTGGTGCTGATTGGCGCCCTTGGTGCATTTGCAGGATCAATAGTGGGTGGTTTGGTTTCCCAGAAAACTGGAAGAAGGCCTTTTGGAATTGTGGGCCTGATCATAATGATCCCACTGAGTCTCCTGTTCCTGTACCTTGGTGGTCTTAATGGCACTGAGTATTACCTGATACTCATGACCATCCTGCCGTTCTATTTCGTCCCGGCCCTGACAAAGGTCAACCTGACACTGTTCCTCAATGAAACATTCCCAACATCATTGAGATCAACGGGAGTGGGTGTTAACTGGAACCTTGGATACGGAATAGCAGCCATATGGCCCTTGTTCATCACTTATGGGTTCAAAATATACGGGCTATCCTTCTATGCAGTGGGCCAGACAATATTCCTTGTGCTTCTGTCTATTGTTTCGCTTGGAGCATTCATCCTTTCAAAGGAACCCATTGGAAACATTTCCAGAGAAGAGATGGCCTTGTCCGGGGGAAGTGCAAAATAAACCCAATTTTCCCTTTTTTTATTTTTAAAGTTAAAACATAGAAATTTTTCATTTTTCGATTCTAAATGGTATTTCAAGGAAAATATTCCTCAACCAATGCTTATGCAAGTTATGAAAACCAGATATTTGTTATGAAGAAGTCTTACTGGCCATAGAAAAAATCATGGGTGCTTCAGGATAACATTGAGAAGGGCCTGGTTTTCATTTTCATGCATATGATCAAGGGAATCCTTCAGTGCCGACATAATTTCATCAGGATTTTCCACACGCCTGGTATAGGCACCACAGGACTGGGCCACGTGCTCAAACGCTGGAGAAGGGCTGAGAACTGTACCGGGGAAATTGTGTGTTTTCACGGCTTTGCCTTCGGGATACATCTTAGCAACCGGCCCTCTTGACGCCATCCATGCCTGGTTGTTGTAAATCACCGTCATGATTGGAAGCTTGCTTGCCCTGGAGACGAAGTGGCTTGCAACGGGTTCATTGTACATGTAAGAGCCATCACCAAGAAGTACGAGAACGTCGGAATCCGGAGATGCAAGTTTTGCCCCAAGCGCTGCACCCATGGACCAGCCCAGTCCACCGAACGGTGGCGTACTGAAAGTTCTCCCAAAACTGCTCACAGGCGCATATTCGTAAAATGGTGATCTCACAGTTTCAGTAAATACAATCTTCCTGTCGTCCAGAATGGTTCCTATACAGTAAGAGAGCCATCTGGGATCAATGGGTGTGTCATCCTTGTGATCTTTTGCCTCCTTCATGTAGGAGCCCAGCATTGCATCGTGTTCCCTGCTCACCGTGGATCTCCTCGCTTCAACAGTTTTCCTGGTTTCACTTGATTTGCCCATTTTACCAGTAACTTCACTGTTCAGCATTCCCAGAGCTATCTGCGCATCCGCCCTGATCCGTATATCAGCCCTGAACCCCCAGGTGGGCATCCTTTCCTTCATTGGATCAACGTCCAGATGAACGACTGTCGCATCAGGATCCGGCTCAACAGAGTTTGGGAACCATGGCACGTCCACATCCAACACCAGCAACAGGTCCGCTGATTTCAGGTGCTCATTGAAAAGCTTGCCTCCGATTGGTCCCACAAACATCTGTGAAGTTGTTGGGAAATTCATGTAATAAAAATTCTGGGCAACGGGGATTGCCATGGATTCTGACAGTTTCAGCAATTCCTCGGGAGCCCCAAGATTTCTGCCTAACTGGCTTGTTATTATGAGTGGCTTCTTCGCATCTGCTATGAGCTGAGCCACTTTCTGGATGGTTGCATTTGAAGGCACAACGGGCTCTGCAGGGCTGGGCCTTCTGGCAGGTGTTGCAGGTGGGGCTTTCTCGGAGATCCGTTCCCTGGGAAGTGTCATGTATACAGGGCCTTTCGGATCACTCATGGCAACTTCATAAGCCCTTGCCAGCTCTTCTCCAACCTGTTCTCCAAACCGGTGCTCCCAGTCCCATTTGGTGAACTGCCTGAGGATCGCTCCCTGGTCCCTCATTTCCTGATTCCAGTGGACAGGGATTTCCTTGCTGCCGAATACGGCTTTCTCCGTCACAGGGGTTCTTCCTGCAAATAGCATGAGGGGGATGTTCATTGACTGGGCGTTCAGGATATTATTGAGGGAATTTGCAGTCCCCGGGGTAGTGTGCACCATAACAGCCGCAGGGGTGTGTGCAATCATATAATAGCCTATGGCCATTGCAACTGCGGGGCCCTCGTGCGGAACAAGAATAACCTCTGTCATGGGTATATTTTCCAAGGACATTTCCGCGAGGCTCTCAATTATTGGGGCATAGTCTGTTCCGGAGTTTATGAAAGCATATTTTATCCCAATGCTATGCAATTGCTCAAGCAATACCCTTGAGACAGACTTTTCACTCCTGTCTCCTGTGTTCACGCCGTTGCCTTTGTTCGTAATGGTTTGCAATGTGTCCTGAGCTAAAGAAAATTTTGCTGCTTTAACTTCTCATGGAAAGGAAGCAGACAGATTGCGTAGCCGGTTGGTTGCAAAATAGAATTATTGGGGCAGAAGCGGTTTTATTTCTTGCCCTTTAACTCCCTCAGCAGTTCTTCCCTGGAGAAGGGGAGATTCCTCAACCTTACGCCTGTCGCATTAAAAATTGCATTGCCTATTGCAGCCGTCACCGGGATTATGGGGATCTCACCCAGTGATTTTGGCCCGTACGGGTCAATTGTGTCCGTAAAGAAAACCTTGATCTTCGGGATCTGTGCCATATTGGGGATCCTGTAAAGCAAAAGGCTGGGATTCTCAATTGAACCATCTGTCTTCGAAATGAGAAGCTTCTCTGTAAGTGCCATTCCAATTCCCATGACAATCCCTCCCTGCACCTGGCTCTCTGCTGTAAGCCTGTTCACAATCTCTCCCGAATCATGATATGCAAGGTAGTCAGTGAGCTTGACCTCACCGGTTTCAAGATCCACTGCAACCTCCGCAAAATGGGCTGCAAAGACGAACCTTTCCTCTCCCTCCTTCAGTGCTGGCTCTGTGGTAACAGATTTTGTTATCCTTCCGTTTCCAGAAGCATGCATTAATTCCCTTACGCTGGAAATTACATTTCCGTTCCCGGAATGGATGAGGTTTCC
>JAJZZZ010000124.1 GCA_021797265.1 Thermoplasmata archaeon | reverse complement strand
TGATATGCCGAATTTCAGAGAAAGAAACAGCAGGAAAAAGGAAAACAGCTGAAGTGGTGATCCTGCAAAGGAATAGGATGAAAAGATCAGCCACCACCGGCCTTCCCTTATGACGCTGGCAGGTGATTTGCCGCTCTTAGAAACTGGATAATCTACGAATCGTGAGAGAGCCAGCAGTATCAGCAGCATCAGTATCCCGATAATGAGCATGGGTAGCCTGAAGTTTTTGAAAATGAAAATGAATGGATTTGCAAACACAGCACCAATCCCGAAACCCATGCCAACAAATCCCGATGCAAAGCCCCTGTTTCCCTCATTCCACTTCAGGGCCATATTGACTGAAATCCCGTAAAGAGAGCCTTCTCCAATGGATCCAACAAGCCAGGAAAGGGCAAATTCTGAAACATTCCTAGACTGGCTTGAAAGTATCAGGCCTGCTCCTGAAATTATCAGTGAGACAAGGTAAACCCTCCTTGGGCCAATGTAATCAGCAAAAATGCCCGAGAATATCTGTGATACCGAGGATATGATTATGAACAGTGTGAAGACAAGGCTCAGGGTATATTTGTCTATGCCCGACACAATGGGCAGAGTGAGTTCAAATGCATTCCATGAGTACTGGAACACAGAAGCAAACATCATTGTGATGAGGCCTGTAGTCAGGTATCTGTTCATTTATGACAGTATATCGCTTAACCAATAATTAAACAATTGATGAAAACGTTCAGGCCTGCCCCGACTATCAGGTACATTGTGAATTGAAGTAACTGAAAACCCAACCTGAAACCGTTCCAGCGGAGGAGCAGGTAAAACTTTTCATTGCCATCTTCACCAGTGTTGCCCTATGATCCGAAGTTTGAAGTATTGGCAATTTCATCCGGGTACCGATGCAATCTAATGAGCAAGATAAGTCTGCAAGACCAATTACCGTTGCTTATGGGGACGGGATAGGCCCGGAAATTATGGAGGCAACACTATCAATAATAATGGCCGGGGGAGCCAGGCTGAAGATCGAGACCATTCAAATAGGTGAATCTGTCTTTCTGAAGGGAATCACCTCCGGTATAGAGCCGTCGACGTGGGAGTCACTGAGGAGGACCAGAGTTTTTTTGAAGGCACCAATCACTACACCTGAAGGAGGGGGTTTCAAGAGCCTGAACGTCACCATCAGGAAAACTCTCGGGCTTTATGCAAATGTCAGGCAGTGCCCTTCCTATGCGCCATTTGTATATACCAAGCATCCGGAAATGGACGTGGTGATAATAAGGGAAAATGAGGAGGACCTCTACGGAGGTATTGAGCACAGGCAGACGGATGAAGTTGTACAATGCCTGAAGCTCATATCAAGACCCGGATCTGAGAGGCTTATCAGGTATGCCTTTGAATACGCCAGGAGATACGGAAGGCGTAAGGTAACATGCTTCACCAAGGATAACATAATGAAGATGACAGACGGGCTATTTCACAAAGTCTTCGATGAAGTATCGAAGGAATACCCGGACATTAAGAGCGAACACTGGATAGTTGACATAGGCGCGGCAAAGCTGGCTGACACTCCTGAGGATTTTGACGTGCTGGTTCTTCCAAATCTTTACGGGGACATTCTTTCCGATGTTGCGGCACAGATAGCCGGATCAGTTGGACTTGCCGGAAGTGCCAATGTGGGGGACGGCATTGCAATGTTTGAGGCCATACACGGATCTGCCCCGAGGAGGGCCAGGCAGAATGTTGCGAATCCATCTGGCCTGCTTCTTGCTGCAGTTCAGATGCTGGTCCACATAGGGCAGGGACAGGTGGCTGAACGCGTGCATAATGCATGGCTCAAGACCATTGAGGATGGAATTCATACCTACGACATATATGATCCTGAAGTTTCAACCGAAAAGGTTGGCACCAGAGAGTTTGCCGAAGCTGTCATAAGCAGAATGGGGCAGAAGCCGACAAAGCTCAAAGCAGTCAGCTACCCGGATAAGCTTCCGCCGATTCAGATCAAACTTAAACCCGGGAAAAAACCAGATAAAAAACTTGTTGGTATTGACGTATTTCTGGACTGGCAGGGGAATCCTGAAGTACTTGGGAAGAGCCTTGAGACAGTTGCAGGACCTGAGTTTTCACTGACGATGATCACAAACAGGGGAACCAAGGTATATCCAGGTGGCATGCCTGAGACTTTTTGTGTTGATCACTGGCGCTGCAGGTTCCAGTCGCCCAGATCGGAGGAGACTGTATCTGATGAGGATATACTTAAGCTGCTAACCCGGCTTGTCAGGTCAGGATATCCTCCAGTTAAAACCGAAGGGCTTTTCACATTTGACGGGAAACCCGGGTTCTCTCTGGGTCAGGGGCAATGAATCCTATCAAACCCCCTTAATTTCAGGCCACCATTTGGCCTTACCTATTTTCAATACAAGTACTCCAGGGATATCGGCCCCTCATAAAGCTCAAAATGCTCATTTCAAAAACACTGCTGGTCAGAATGAAACCGGTTTTGATGCAGATGCTCCTCGTTGCCTGGGTGCAAAAATCCCATAGAATTACAGAATAACTCAATAAATGAAGTGGATTTTCATTTGATACAGAAACCACAGAACAGCGGAAAAACTTGATTTTGTAATGAGAAAAAAATATGCGTGTGACTAGTGGGAGCACTGGGATTTGCCGCCTTGGGTTGATTTATACCCGGTACCGGAGGCAGCCCTATGACCTCCATGCTTCTTGTTAGTGGGCTTAAGATTGGCCTAGATACGACGCAGATAGAGAAACTGATAAATCAGTATGAAGTGGAATACGGAGTCCCGCCAACTTCGTTTGGAGAACTTCTGGAGGTGATGGAATGAAGCCGGTTATTCCTCCAAAAACGGCGAACCCATTTCAGGGAATGTTCCGTGAACTGAGGGATGTTGAAGAGGATGACATCAAGAAGTGCCTCGGCAGCATCCGTTTTGTTTTCAAGGGGATGAAGAGATGATCACCCTCAGGGACAGTGCAGTACAGTCGAAGATCTCACTTCTCTTCCAGATGGAAAGGCCCTACAGGATCACGGCTAATGACCCCGGAATAATGCAGCTTGTCGACTACGATCTTTCAGAGGCCGAAAGGCAGCTGGAGATCTGGATGTCCAACCATCCCCATGACTGTATCCAGGAGGCCAGGAATCCACTGACACTGAAGATCTTCCCCACGTTCTTTGAAGATCCTGAACAGAGGCTCCAGCGCGATGCATTCGTGGAAAGGAGAAAGAGGAGGTATGGAAGATGAATCATATAATTGTCTATCCAACAGCTACACAAATCAACAAAGATTTCCATATATACAAAATGGCACTTTCTGAAAGTGACTTTTCATATATACAAAAAATTCTCGGAAATTTTCAAGCTCTAAATGAAAACAGCATTTTAGATTATATATATTATTTATACATTCCTTTATTATTATATTATATTATCATATCTTCTTTTCTTATTTTCATAGCTACATTTTTTAGAATTAAGGAGGAAACAGAATGAAGACAAATCCCGGAAAGGTTTACGGAGCAAACTCATACACGGTATCAACACACAGGATTCCCACCAGCCTTCATGATGAAGCCGTGAGGCTTGGTATATCAATTTCAGAGACACTGGCTGAAGGCCTTGTTGCCAAGATAAGGGCTCGTGGGGGATCGGGCATTGAAGCAATGCGGCTCCAGCTTCTCAAGAAGAAGGAGGAGAGGGAGCTGCTGGACCAGACCATAAAGGATCTCGAGAAAAACATCGAGATGGAGGAGGAGAGGCTGAGGGAGGCATACAACGCCAGGGAGATCGATCTGACTCTCAAGCTGGGTCCTGCATATCTTCTGAGAAAGAAATGCAAACTCAGCAACTTCATGATAATGCCCAAGATAGCCAGGATATCCCTTCATGATCTTGAACCGGGAATGAGGATTGTTGAGAGAAAGGAGAACTATGTCCTGG
>JAJZZZ010000012.1 GCA_021797265.1 Thermoplasmata archaeon | reverse complement strand
TGATCCTTTTTATTCCTTGATCACATTACTAAATTATGAAAATGAGTGGAATAATAACCCCAATGGTCACGCCATTCAGGCAGAACGGGGAAATAGATTATGACGCCACAGCAAAGCTTCTTGACTATCTCAAGGGCACCGGGATATACGGCGTGTTTCCAAACGGAAGCACCGGACTCTTTCCATTCCTGTCCACTGATGAGAGGATGAAGTTTCTGGAGTTTGTGGTTGAACACAGTCAGGGCATGAAGGTACTTGCAGGGATCGGGTCCTCTTCAACGCAGGAATCAGTGAAGCTTGGCAAGCATGCAAAGGATGCCGGTGCAGATGCACTGGTTCTGATGCCCACCTATTATATCACTGCCGGGCAGGAAGAGATACTGAAGCATTTCAGGGAAGTTATCGGCACTGTCAGGAAGGAGACTTTCATCTACAATATACCTCAGCTGTGCGGCGCAAGAATTGAGCCGGAAACCGTTAAAACGCTGAAGGATGAATTTTCAGAAATAATAGGGCTGAAGGAGAGTTCTGCCGATATGCGCTACTTCTCGGACATAATGCAGTTCTCTGGACCGGATTTCGCGATTTTTCAGGGACAGGATGATCTCCTGATACCATCCATGTCCATAGGTGCCGATGGCGGGGTTTGTGGGCTTACCAATTTCAGCAAACCGGTCGTAACCGCGTACAGGGAATTCACATCCGGAAAACTTGATGCTGCGAGAAAAACGCAGATGCAGAAGATAGACCCGGTAATCAGGTCACTGCTTACTTCAAGATTTCCATCAGCTTATTATTACGCATTCTACACGAAGTTCGGTCTTAAGGGCGGGTACAGGTCTCCAATGGTGGAGCCGTCAGAAACAGCCAGGAACATAGTGAACAGGGCCATGGATACGCTGGATTAAGCTTCTTTCCGTAATGGTCCATATTCCCAAAATTCTATTTTTCCCTTACAATTTAGAAGGATTTCCAATGCAGTTCCACTATTTCAGTTCCCACTCTGAACCGTCAGGCAATTGAAAATGCACCCAGCATGATCCGTCGTTTCCATACTGGACCGGTGATGTGATACTCAAGCCGACATCCCTGATCCTGGAAATGCCTTCGGAAATACTGTCCACGACAAATCCTGGCACTGTGGCTGATCGCCCTGCCCCAGTAACATGATCTTCTCCGGACACTTTCATTATTTCAAGTTCATCTCCACCTGAAAATCTGATAAGTGTGTAATCCTCACCGGCTTCTGCTGTATCCATTTGCAGAACCTTCTGAAAAATTTTCACAACCGGTTGGTAATTCCTGGCCCTGTAGCCGACCCACCCTATTCCTTTGAATTCCATGGCAGCATATCTGAAGGAAGCTAAACCAGTTTGCCCTTCACATACTTTGCAAAGATTGAAAAAAACACCTGAAATCCTGTCTCCGGGGCGATACTGTGGACGTGGCGCCCAGTGTGGCTTGGGCTTTGGTTCGCCAGCAGCCCATCCCTGTTCGGGCGCCTGATTGCGCACATTGAATTTTTCCATACAATTGCCCGTGCCGTTGACCATATTCTGGCAATAATTGCAGAAGAGCCATATACCTGAGAAAGTTAATATAGAGTCTACGGCTTACGTTTTGCCTTAGTGAAGGAGGTTCCAAAATGGATAAAAACAGCTATGTGAAATTTGAAACTCCCGAGTCCGTGGAAAAGAAACTACTGGATCTTGTTGAGAATTCATTCAGAAGCGGGAAAATAAAGAAGGGTACGAACGAAGTTATTAAGTCTATTGAAAGAGGAGAAAGCAAGGTAGTCGTGATAGCAGAAGATGTTTCTCCGCCTGAAGTAGTATACTATATTCCAATGCTCTGTGAGGAGAGGAAGGTACCCTACGGATTCGTGAAAAAGAAGAGCGATCTTGGTGCCAAAGTTGGCATAGCCTCAGCAGCATCCATATCTGTTGTTGATGTGGGCAGCAAAGGAGAAGAGAACCTTAAGCAGGTTATCTCCGAACTTGCTGAAATTAAGAAATAAGGTGATCTGCAATGGCAGATGAAGGAACACCGGCAGAAGTCGTGGAACTCATGGGAAGAACTGGTATGAGCGGAGAAGCCACAACAGTGAAAGTCAGAGTTCTTGCCGGAAGAGATCAGGGCAGGATAATTGCAAGGAATGTTATGGGCCCGGTACGGGTTGGTGACATTCTCATGCTGAGGGAAACTGCCAGGGAAGCGAGAAAACTTTCAATTAGGTGATTATGGTGGCATCAAAAACCTGCAGCTTTTGTGGAGCACAGATCGAACCGGGAACCGGCTTCCTGTATGTAAGGAAGGACGGAAACGTCCTCAACTTCTGCAGCAGGAAATGCCAGGTGAACATGATTGATCTTAAGAGAGTACCAAGGAAAACCAGATGGACCAAGGAATACCACACAATAAAGGAAATGAAGAAGCAGAGCTCTAAGAGCTGATGGTGGTATAATTGGAAAGAACACTAATTCTGATAAAGCCCGATGGCGTGAAAAGGAGGCTATCGGGTGAGATAATTTCACGTTTTGAGAGAAAAGGGCTCAAGATAGTTGCCCTCAAGATGCTGATACTGTCAAAGGAAAGGGCAGAAAAGCATTATGACGTTCACAAGGGAAAACCATTCTTCAAAGACCTGGTATCATACATAACCTCTGGTCCAATTGTGGCCGCCGTGCTTGAAGGACCGGGCGCAATATCTATCACGAGACTTATGTCAGGAACCACAGATGGTTCAAAAGCACAGCCGGGCACTATAAGGGGGGACTATTCAACGGGCATTGAGAAGAACATAATACATGCCTCGGATTCTGCAGAATCTTTCCAGCACGAATTTCCCATATTCTTCCAGGATGGAGAAATCAACCAGTATCAGTGTGGAGACGAAAGCAACCTCTACTGAGGTGGTTATGGATAACAGACAATACCGTCAGCCGATTGTTTGCGTCCTTGGCCATGTGGATCATGGCAAGACCTCAATTTTAGATGCCATAAGGGGGACCTCTGTCGCAAAGAAGGAGGCAGGGGGCATTACCCAGAGAATCGGCGCCACAAACATAGATGTTACCGAAATAGAGGAGAAGGCAAGGGGCCTTCTGGGACATGGCAAACTCAAAATCCCCGGCCTTTTATTCATAGACACGCCGGGCCATGTGGCGTTTGCCAACATGCGCGCCCGGGGCGGCGCCCTGTCAGATATTGCCATACTTGTGGTTGACATAAATGAAGGATTCAAGCCGCAGACCATAGAATCAATAAATATCCTTAAGAAGTTCAAGACCCCGTTCGTGGTGGCGGCCAACAAGATAGACCTTGTTCCGCTTTACACTCCTGTGAAAAATGTCACATTTCAGCAGGCCATGAAGGCACAGAGGCAGGAATACGTTGACGAACTTGAGAAGCGCCTCTATGATCTTGTGAACAGGTTCTATGAATTTGGCATAACAAGCGATCGGTATGACCGTATTACTGATTTTTCAAGGACAGTTGCCATCGTGCCAATGAGCGCGAAAGCAGGAATAGGAATATCAGAAATACTCATGGTCATAGCAGGACTTGCACAGAGATATCTTGAAGAAAACATAAAATTCCAGCAGACAAAGGGAAGGGGCACAATAATAGAGCTCATGAGGGAGGAATCCATTGGAACCATACTTGACACAGTGCTCTACCAGGGTATCCTCCATAAGGGCGATACTGTGGCCCTGAACACAAGGACGGGGCCTGCAGTGACAAAGATAAAGGCTATGCTGGTGAATTCCAAGGGCAAATCAAAAAAACTGGTGGAGAAGAATACTGTTGAATCAGCCTCCGGTGTACGGCTTTTGATGGCGGACAGGCTTGACGTTGTATCAGGATCTCCGGTAATAGCAGTTGACGGTGACCCCGGTGATGCATTCGGGGAGATTCTGGAAGAATCTCAGGTTAATATTACACTGTCAGAACACGGTGTTACGGTGAAGGCAGATGCTCTTGGCTCCCTGGAGGCAATCGCTTATGAGCTGAAGGAGAAAGGCATTTCCATAAGGTCAGCACAGGTGGGTGACATCAACAAAAGAGATATCACAGACGCTGCAACACTAAATGACCCCATGGACCGTATAATAATAGGATTCAATGTCCAGTTCCTTTCTGAGGCCCAGGACGCGGCAGCCAGCTCTGATGTGGGTGTGAAGGTTGGGGACGTCATCTATTCCCTGATACAGGACACCGAAGAGTGGCTGTCCATGAGAAGGATGCAGCTGGATGAAGGCAGAAAGCAGAGAATGCCCATGCCGGCCAAGATCTCCATTCTGCCCCAGTACATATTCAGAGCTGCCAAGCCAGTCATAGTTGGCGTCAAAGTACAGTCGGGGAGGATCAAGGTTGGAGATTCACTGATCAAGGCGGATGGCAGGTTCGCTGGAACTGTCCGCAGCATCAGGGAAGGTGAGAACTCAAAGCAGTTCGCCGATGCCCCTGCCGAGGTTGCAGTATCCATAGATGGAGTGACCCTAAACCGGCAGATATTCCCGGAAGAGCCCTTATATGTTGACATTCCGGAAGGCGTTGTGAAAGAACTGAGGAATAACCCACTGGACAAGGATACCATGAGTACCCTTGACGAGATAATTCAGATAAAGAGGAAAGAGAATATCTTCTGGGGTACCAGGACCTAGATCATCAGGTTCACGAGATATGTGGCCGCTATGGCAAACAGCGGCAATACAGCATAGATTTTCCTGATCCTGACAAATGAAAGGAAAATGAATATGAGAGCAAGGAATGACATTAATATTATTGACCATCTTCCCAGGGACAGATTCACTGTCCCGAAGAGAATGGATATGCCCAGAATGAGGCTCCCCTTGTAGATTGTGGTTCCGGTTGTGATTCCAAGCGTCGCATCTCCGTCCTTCCTGACAATGATCAGCCCGAACATTATAATCTCAGGCAGGCTTCCAGCCACACCGGTGATAATGAAACCTGAGTAGAACGAGGCAATTCCTGCAATATGTGATACAGCAACTGTATAATCCACCAGGGCTTCCGCTGCAAATCCCAGAAGTATAAGTGCAGCGGCCATTGCCACATAATCCACTCCAGTTTCAGTTTTTTGCGGAAGGTTTTCCGCTGGTCTCCTGTTGACCAGAGCATATACGGCATAGATGGCAATCATCGGTATGCCCAGATACCATGGATCCCTGATCCACTGAACTGACATGGCCAGGGCAACCAGGCTAACTGCAAGGAGCACGTAGCCATCTTTTCTGAATCCTGAAAAATTCTTCCTGGCCACCATGGCGAGAATGGGAAGAAATATGATCAGCGTTATGACATTGGAACCCTGTATCGTTCCGAAGCTTAGTGATCCGTAACCACGTATTGACGAGGAAAAAACCACAGCAAACTCATCAATGACCGCCCCGAATGATATTATATATGTTCCCACAGATTTACTTGAAATCCCGTATTTAATCCCAACACGAAGCGCCTCCTCCAGAAAAACGTCACCGGAGATGTAGAGAGCAATTATACCCAGGATAATGCCAATAATATCAAGCCACAGAGGAAATGAATTATAAACCAGAGAAAAGAAGGCGAAAAAAATTGAAAGAATTATGGAAACTGCCAGAAAACGCCGGTTCAAACTATCACAGAATCACAAGTTGCTGGGGTTTCTCCACTGTAAGTTCTTCAGTGACTGAAACGCCTCTACGCAGCCTCTTGCAATCCATGGTATCCGGTTTAAGCTGGTCAACGATATAATCAAAGGCTGTTTCGGCTCCCTTAGGATCGCCACAGGTATATATATCCAGTGTTACAAGACCATGTTCAGGCCATGTGTGAAATGACAGGTGTGATTCAGCCAGAAGCACCACGCCACTTGCCCCCTGTGGCTGAAACTGGTAATAATCCGAAGATATCTTTGTAAGGTTTCCCGCCCTTACTGCGTCCTCAACAACCGGATATAAGCTATCGACCTTTGATATTACGTCTGGATCCACACCGTACAAGTCCGCTAAAATCTGAAAGCCTACTGCCACTACCATCTTCCTCCATACTTTTCACCTACTGGTTGACGATCTCTCGTATTAAAGTGTTATATTTAAATATTTATCCGATCCTGGATTTTTATTAAAATTGTACAATCAAGATATAATAGGATAATTCCAATGCCCGTTGATAAATATTGCTAATAAAATTTATCTACTATTATATTTGTAATGTCACAAATATTTTATTCTGACATTTACATCCCTGTACCTGTTCTGAAGGTCCTTTATGTCGGAAATTAAGTAATGGAAGCGTCTGTTTGACACAAGTACAGTGGAACTTACTCCTCTGACACCGGCCTCAAACGCTGAATGTATGGATGCGTATTCCAGGTCAGGTTTTATGCCGGATTTCCTGCAGATCACGTATGCCTCCTCGCCTATGCTTCCCACCAGTGTTCTGCCATTTTCGGGCAATTCGCCGGTGATTGATTTAAGGTCGAGATTTTTACTTAAATTTTCGGCATCCGGAAGCACGATCACTGAAACTGTGCCAATTTTGACATTTATTATGCCGTTAATTGATGTAACTGCAACAATATCCCCATCTTCTGCATCGTTTCTTGACCTGCCGGTGGCACCTTCGCCCGGTGAGGCAGAAGCATAAAGGTACCCATCCCTCATTTCAAGCCTGACCTCTTCTCCGGATGCGATTTTGCCGGCGGCAATCGCCTCCCATGTCACCACATCGTCAAGGCGCGCAATGCTCTGAGAGACAAAATCCCTCATGCTGGAAAGCCCAGTATCAAGAAAATTGAACCCTTCCTTGGTTATGTTGCCGCCGGAATCTATAAGGCCCTTCCCGGCCATAATCTTCATGTGGTACTGCACCCCCTGAACGGTTATTCCAATGTTCTTGGCTATGGCGGAAGGCTTTTTTTCGCCATCAAATATGTGAAGCAGGATCATGATCTGTGTCAGGGTTCCCTGATCCGGAAGCATTTATGGGTATGGAAACATCAACATATTAGATTGATCTTCAATCAGTGGGCGGGGCATGCATGATATCCAATGATCTTATAATTGCCGATATGGGTTATGGAGAATACCAGAAAGTGCTGGAGCTACAGAGGTCCCTGAACAGGGCAAGAAACGAGGAGGCCATACCGGATGTTCTGATTGCCGTTAGCCATCCGCACGTCTACACCATGGGCATTCACAGAAACCCTGATGAGATACTTGACCCGAATCTGGAGGTATTCCAGGTGGAGAGGGGTGGGTCAGCAACGTATCATGGGCCAGGGCAGATTGTCATTTACTTTATAGTTAACCTCAGGGATCGCCAGATAAACATAAGAGACCTGATAATAATAATCGAAGGGGCCGTATCTGATACACTGAAACACTATGGAATCTCTTCAGAAGGCAGACTGCATGGCGAGACTGGAGTCTGGGTAGGGAACAGGAAAATTTGTTCTGTAGGCCTTGCCATAAATGGGTTTTCAACCCTGCATGGGATTGCACTTAACGTAAACACTGACATGTCAAGATTTGATGCCATAATGCCGTGCGGGATGACATCAGGAATAATGACCAGCCTCCAGCGTGAAACTGGAAGCATTCAGGATGAGAATGAGGTGAAAATGGTCCTCCTGAGGAACCTCACAGAGTCCCTCAAGGCTCATAAACCACTGACTTTGAATAAAATTGAAAATTTAATGGAAAAATTAATGGGCAATGGTCTGTGACTGCTCCCTTAAGAACTGTGGAAGGTAATAATATGAGCCGGTTCCCTTGCCACTGCTCCCGCTGAGCTTCCACCCAACGAAAGGCTGCGATCCAACCATTGCACCTGTGCTGGCACCCCTGGCCCTGTTGGCATATATTACTCCAACATCAACGTTGTTGAAATAATACTGGATTTCATCATAATCTTCCGTGAATATGCCTCCCGTCAATCCGTAGTCCGATTTGTTTATTTCATCGACTGCATCCTTGAGGTCCTTCACCTTGATTATGCCAAGTACTGGCAGGAAGAGCTCATTTTTTGCAAGATATGAGTCGCGCTTCACATCCTTGAGTATTGTGGCTTCCACGTAGTAACCTGGCCTGTCCAGTGCCTTGCCTCCTACGATTACTTCTCCATATTCCTTGAGTTTTGGCTCAAGGGCCTTGAATTTTTCATAGGCCTCACGGTTCACAACTGGATTCACAAAGGCTTCCTTCTTCCTGGGATCTTCCGGAAGTACATTTCTGGCCCTTTCCTTCAGTTTCTCCACAAACTTGTCGTAAACAGCCTCATGGACATATGCAAGCGATGTTGCACTGCATTTCTGCCCTGAAAATCCAAAAGCTCCCCGGAATATCCCCTCAACTGCCTTATCCAGATCAGCCTTGGATGTAACTATTACGGCATCCTTTCCGCCCATTTCAGTGATTACTGGCTTGGGTCTCTTCTCCTGGGCACGGTGATATATATCCATGCCCACCTCCCGAGATCCTGTGAATACTATGCCTGAAACAAGATCGCTCTCAACCACGTATTTCCCCACAACTCTTCCAGATCCTGTAATGACAGCAAGAGCTTCCTTTGGAACTCCGGATTCATGAAGTATTTTCACCGTAAGGTAAGTGGATATTGGAATGTCGCTTGATGATTTCAGCAGCACTGCATTTCCAACTGTAAGGGGACCCGCAGTCATTCCAACCGTTATGGCGTAGAAGTTGAAGGGCGGAATTACGGCAAACACGCCATATGGTTTCATGACACTGAAGCTTTCCTCATTATCGTATCCCTTTCCACTTAACTTATGAAATCCCTGGTTCTCTATCATGTTGATTGCGTAATATCTCAGGAAATCAATGCCCTCATCCACATCAGCCATGGCCTCGGTTCTGTTCTTCCCGTTCTCGTATGCAAGAAGAGCTGATATGAGGTATTTCTGCCTTGAGATTTCGTCCGCCGCCTTGAGCATGATCCTGGCTCTCTCCACGTAACCAATCTCGTACCATTTTTTCCATGAGGAATGAAGCATCTCCAGGGCCCTGTTTATGTTTTCCGGCGATGCCATCTGGAAAGTCGCAATCTCTTTTCCATCTATTGGGCTTATGTCCTTTATCTTCTCTTTCTCAATTATTTCCTTACCCATGATATTGGGGTACTCCTTGTGAAGATATTTTTCAGCTTCCTTGAGTGCCTCTTCATACAGTCTGTGGAATTCAGCCTCTTTGCCTGCCTTCTGCATCCTTACAAAAGTTATCTCATTCTGGAACATGATACAGAATGTCTTCTACGTACTTTAAAAATTCTTTATGCTCGTTAACCGTTGGCATTATGGCAACCGTCATGGCAGCTAATTGGGATTTCCACTCACAGGCAGGTGGCTCTGCCCGAAAAGGTAAACCGAACGTTATGGACAAATAACCAGGGAGAAGAATTTTAAGAAACCGGATGTGTTGGAGTGCCATGGTAATGGATGATGACCCTAAGCGCATTGTTGTTGAGCAATTTGGAAAAAAAGCCAGGGAATATGTGGAAAGCCGTGGCCATGCGCAAGGGTTGGATCTCCAGAGGATAATTGAATGGACACATCCGGAGAAGAACTGGAAAGCCCTGGACATTGCAACCGGAGGGGGCCACGTTGCCAGAACTCTTTATCCTCATGTTGGTCTTGTGATTGCCACTGATCTAACTTGGAATATGCTCAACGCAGCCAGAGATGCCAATATGAAAGCTGGAGCAGAAGATATAATTTATCTGATGGCTGATGCCGAAAATCTATCCTTCCTTGATGAAACCTTTGATATGGTAACGTGCCGCATTGCCCCCCATCATTTCGCGGATAAGGGTGCATTTATCAGAGGAGCTTCCAGGGTCCTGAAAGACGGGGGAATTTTCATCATGATAGATAACGTGGTTCCCGGCGATAGAGAGCTTGGGATGATTATGAACACCTTTGAGAAGATGAGGGACAGAAGCCATGTTGAGTGTGCCTCGGTGGAAGACTGGAAATCCATGATAATAGAGAACAGCCTTGATATTTTGAGGGAAGAAGCCGAAAAAAAGATGTACTCATTTAGGGAGTGGGTTGCAAGAACGGCAGAAAGCAACGAACAGATTGTGCAAACAGAGAATTTTATTAAAGGCATGCCAGAGCGTGCACTTGACTATTTCCAGGTGAGAACTGACCAAAACGGAATTGTCAGCCTGAAGGTGGATCAGTGGATGGTAATGGCCAGAAAAAATAATTCCAGCCAGCCATAAAAATCAGAATGAGTTCAGTCCACGGTCAACGTTGATGCACTGACCATCTATTCCAAGGGACATTTCGCTGGCCAGGAATGCTGAAACCATTGCAACCTCGATGGGCTCCAGCTCCTTTCGTTCCGACAGCTTTGTGAAATTGAATGGAAATACCCTGTAGTAAGTGTCCTCCTTGCCAACTGAACCTGGCATTACGGCATTGACTCTGATATTATACTGACGCAGAGTCTCGGCAGATTTCCTCACAAGCTCTTCAATTGCGGACTTGGAAACATTGTAGGCCAGATCGTTGCCGCGGAATATGTACCTTGAGGCTCCCACCAGGACAATTGAACCACCTGCAGGCTTCATTGGCTGTGAAAACGTTCTGATTACTGACAGGTGCGATGACAGATTAATGTGCAGTATCCTTTCGAAATCACTTACTTCAGGAAATTCTCCCTTCAGCTTTTCCCAGACGCCAACATTGGAAACAACGAAATCTATTCCGCCATAGTCTGCAATAATCCTGTCCCGAACCGTCGCGAGTTGCTTCTCGTCCGTTGCATCTGCCTTGTACACCTTTATTGTGGAGGATGGCACCAGCCCGAACATATTGCCGCTCCTCGAAACCATTGCCACTTTGGCACCAAAGTTTATGAACATTCTTACGGTTGATATGCCCTGGCCCGGTCCCACGCCAATTATCACAGCTACCTTGCCTGCCATAGAATCCCTGATTAAGTCTACCATGAATGGCTATTCATAAATCATATTTAATACACATTCTCGTGTAGGTTATTTTAAAAAGCCATTAAATGAAAAATAATGGATTAAATAGGTTGCATTTGCAGGTTTTCAACATTCAGACGGATACCTTTCCTGGGACCTTTGGGAAGGGGTGAACATCCTCAATTCTTTCAAATCCGCAAATATACCTCACCAGCCTTTCAATACCAATTCCAAAGCCTGTTGACAGTTCCAGACCTCCTCTGGCAAATTCCAGAAACCACTTGAACTGCTCATATGTCTGCCCTTTCCTGCGAATCCTTTCCATTATCCTGTCCAGGTCAAATTCCCTCTCCCCTCCTGAAAGCGCCTCGCAGTATCCTTCCGGATAAATGAGATCCATGTCGTTCAGAATCCCGGAGGAAACATCGCTTTCCCTATCATAAAATTCCCTCTCCTTAAGCGGTATGTCCACTATCCAGAATGGCTCTCTTGCCTCCTTTGAAAGGATCGTTTCGAATTCAGACCCGTACTTTTTCACGGCATCCTCGAATTTATATCTTTTGAAAGGCGCATGGGGAACACTGAGGCTTCTGCCAAGATCGTGCAGGTCCTGAGAATGTTTCTCAATTACCTTCTCCAGAGTGTGAATGAAAAGCTCTTCGCCAAGTTTAATGAGGTCTTCCCTTGTGGCACCCTTCACCTCCAGATCCAGCTGGGTAAACTCAAGAAGATGCCTGCCGGTCCTAGCTTTTTCAGGCATTTCCAACCGGATGTTGGGTGAGAATGTAAAAATCTTTGGAAACTTCTGTACAATTATCTGCTTGTGGAATATCATGCTCTTGGTGAGGGCATATCTCGTTCCTTCATATTCGAATGAAGGATCATACACGGGATGGTTGAGTGGATCAGTTACGGTGGAGAAAATCACGGGAGGTATCTCTATGAACCCCCTGTCCCTGAGAAATTCACCCATTGCTGCCCTGACAGTTGTGTTAACCTTCAGTGCTGCTTCCAGTTTTTTATCGCTGAGATGCTCCATAAGTTCCGAAACTACTTCCGTTTCCATATAATGTTAATTTCATCTCATATAAGAACGCTTGTCCACATATTTGGACATTACGTTATCTCACGTCGTATTTAATTAAATAACATGGACAGAATGTCTACTTTTAAATACTACCATGAAATTAACTGGCATGGACGCAAAGGATCAGAGGATCTTTCAGTATCTGGTGGAACACGGAAGAGACAAGATATCAGACATTTCCAAGGAACTTGATATACCTCGTGTCACAGTCTACGAGAGAATCCAGGGAATGGTAAAGGATGGAATTATTAGGAAATTCACCATTGTTCCGGACTACAAGGCCATCGGCCTGCCAGTTGTTTCATTCATATTCGTCTCATTCAGCCCTGCTGCCGGAGTAACGCAGAGGCAGCTTGCTGAAAAAATTTCCAGGTTCAGGGAAGTTGAAGAGGTCTACATAATAGCTGGAGCCTGGGACATGATGGTAAAGATAAGATCATCCACAGTGGAAGATGTTGGAAACTTTGTGCTGGATAAGCTGAGAGCAACCGAAGGTGTGGAGAAGACAGAGACAGTTTCGGTTTTTTCAGTAGTAAAGTAATTCTGAGGCCTCCTCCGGTATATGTATATCTTTCTTCATGACCAGAGGGGGCAGGCACGTTGATATGATCAATGTTGCAAATACGGCCACCGAAAACAAGCCTCTCGTGATAATTCCTGAACTCAGGGCCACTGTTGCAATGACAATGCCGACTGCCCCGCGTCCCCCCAGAATACCGACGCCTGTCTTTGCGCTTATGTGCTCAAACACGGTTCTACCGTAGAAGTAATCAAGAGGCACGGAAATGGCAATTCCAACCGCCACCAGAGCGAACATCAGATAAACTGAATCCCGAGGAGGAAAAATACTGTTCAGGCCTGCAATGGCGAAGAAGATGGGAATGAAGAAACTGTCGTTTATCCGTGATAGAGTCCTTGTAAGGATTCCCTGAAGGTCGCGACCCACGACAACATCACTTATGATTATTCCTGCAAAAAATGCCCCCAGAACATAAGTTATGCCTATGATTTCGAAAATACTGGCTATTATGAGCCCGGAAAGTATGATGGATCCAAATATAATCTTCTCACCACGCTCAGTGGCGTGGAGCCTGGTAAACAACCCAACAACGAGTTTTGAGTGCTTCCTCACTTCCATGTCCAGTGTGAAGAAAAGAACCATAAAGATTACTATTCCCGGAACCTCGTAATAGACTGCCTTGGGGTCTGAAAATATTGACGCCACTGCAAAGGCAATTATATCTGTGATTACAACACTTGCAAGTATGATGTGCCCCGCCCTTACACGGAGCATGTCATAATCCCTCAATATAACCGATACTATGGAGATTGATGGGACCCCCACTGCAACCGAAAGGACGATAGCACTGATATAGCTCAGGTGAAAAATCATCGTTGAAACTATTACCATTGCCACGACCGGAATGATAAAGCTTGTTGCCGTGAAAACCATTGCTGGTTTGTAGTTCTTTATGAGTGAATCAGTGGTGGCCTCTATACCAATAAGGAGAACGATAAAGAACAGCGCGACCTCAGATATGCCACTAAATACCTGATTTGGACTCACTATTCCAAGGACTGCCGGACCCAGTATGAGGCCTGTAAGGAGTTCACCCACTACCGAAGGAATTCCCACTCTGTTGAGCAGTTCACCGGCCACAAGTGCCACGAATAGCAGGACAAAAATTGAAGATATAAGGGTCATCGGCCTTCTCTTGAACCCCTATTTGTTTATATACATTTCCGGAAGGCTGCTCATAATATGACCAGAAGAAATATTGCTATTGCAGTAACAATAACTGCTGCTCCAATGATATAGTAAAGCCGTGTGTTGTACCTTCTCCGGGGAATGCCGAACTCATCGTATTCATGCCCACTGGCGTAATTCAGACTATTGGAAGGATTGCCTGACGTATCAGTATCTGGCTGAGGATTCCCATAATTTCTGTTTCCAGACGATCTTGATCTTCTTCTGCCCAGCCAGAAGAATGGAATGAAGAAGAAAAATGGTATAAAGTCGGTGTCGCCTGCATACTTTGGAAGAAAGTAAGGAATGAGGAAATCCAGCGTTATGAATATGGCTATGTACGCTGCATATATTATCAGTCTTAGATTCCTTCTTGCCATACAGTAACTGTCGGTTAAGTCAAATGTCACTTATAATAATGACGCCGGATCGACATTATCTTTAAAAAATGCTTAAATCCAGGCTTCTAATAATAGCTCCCTGGAATTGACTGATCTACTTGCTTTCATTCTTATGATATGAAAGTTACCAACATGGTTCACAAAGCTATAGGAACTGGCAAGACGTATATCTCATAAAATGTCTCATAAAATTATAAAGGACATTATAACCAATATTAGTAGTTTCTTCCATTCTTTTATTTCTCTGACATCCTCTCCTCAGTTAAGGCATAGGAGGCTCTCACTTTTGCTACCTTTTCGCCTTCATCCCCCACTGTGCTGACAGTTTTGCGGGAACCCATTACCGAGTTTTGGCGTCTTCCCAGTCCTGAAGGTTGCGCCTCTGTGGGTATCAGTGATCCACCTGCATGCATCCCTGTCTGCATGCAATGGGAATATGCCTTCTGTCCGTTCCTCTGATCAGACTGCAGAACGGAGACATTCCCAACCCATGCTGAAGTCCTTCCAGATCAATCACTGCATGGGGATTTTCATGCATGACTTTCTCATGTTTTCACAGGTGGAGTTTCATGCTTGAATCTCAGTGCCACTGCCAGGCACATAAGTTTCACAATTCATCTCCTCCGTGAAGATCAGAGCTTTCCTGCTCAAAGAATCACAATGTTCCCCTGCCTTTATGTATGATGCGGCACACCGAAATTTAAACTCTTCCCAAATTTGATCATTCGGACCATATTCTGTCTACTTTCCATATCTCTTCCACGTTTATTATGAGACAGAGACCGTTTTCTGCCCTGACCCGCAGGGCAACGTCGTTGTAGGCCTCCATGCGAGCTTCAAATGGCTCAGTCACTTCGTATATTTCGCCAGAGCCTGCTTTGCATGGGTAAGCCTTAGTTCTTATTCCCTGGCTGTTACCCTGTTGCATAGGGTAAATCCTGATCATGTCACCTCTCTGTACCCGTCTCATCAGATCAAGAAAAATACCCTCATTCATTGCGCTATTCTTCAAGTGTGCTAAAACATTTAAATTTTATAGTTCAAGAATGCGAAATATAGTTCAAATTTCGTTTACACACATTGAATGTAGTTAGCTTCTGAGTCGGTTATCACTTGATTACATCATCCCGATGTATTCGGCTCAGTCAACTATTATTTTTTCCCGGCTTTCTGATATTCATTACGCCTAGTTTGACTATATACAATAAAGGTGGCGCGTCATTGTGTTGATCAAATCCAGCCCGTTGTATGATTTTCAACATTCTTGATTCTGTTTTCCCTCTTCAAACGCTTAATCTATCATTCTAACCTCCCTCCTTGCCCCGTGATTTATATATTCATATATCCAGAATCACTGGTATTTCTTAACTTCCAGACCTCCTGAAGATCTGCTCAGCAGTTCTCGCCGAACCTCCTCTTCACAGCTGAGAAAATGCTATCTGTTCCCGGCCATCTCATTCCGTAATCATTATCCTCAGCCTTTTGCTTGTGCTCCTTCTTCTGGTATTCCCTTATGGCCCACCGCCCGTACTTGCTTCCCCTGTACCTGCCCGGAGAGGCATTCGTCCTTATCTTGATTACAACCCTTGAGCCGATGGAATGCATTACAGTGTAGAGATCATTAGTGTCAAATGTACCGTCACATAGAATCATTTCACCCTTACTCCTTTCATTATTGCCTCCCTTATGTGTTCAGATGTGGTCTCCGGTTTCGATGGATCGTTGCTTTCAATGTGCGACTGAATGCCAACGATCTTTTATGCTCTCACATACGCCGTTATTATGACAATGAGATGTTTTCTTTTCCTTGCATCTGGATCACCGTATTTTATGATACGGTATGATCCTGCATTACTTGTATTAAGGCCAGTACCGTCTGTACCAATCTCCGCATACTGCATGCCTGAAATATCCAGTTCAGGTTGCATATCATGTATAAGAGCCATATGGTTGTGTATTCGCCATATCTGGATATGGGGCCCATATCCACCAGTGATCTTGCCATGCCTTCCAGACGCCTGTACTCAAGGTACTGCTTCTACAGCATTATGAACCTCACCAAGGAATCCGGAAAGGGGAATGGTTATCCCCTCTTTCTTCCATTCATCCTCTTCGGTACCATATCCCATTTCTCAACAAAATCCAGATCGAAAAAGAACATTCTCCCTATGACCAGTTCCTCGTTGTATCCCTTCCAGTTCCGCTTATCTCTGTAAGGTTTCCCCATTTCAGCCTTTCCAACGCCTATTCAAAACGGCTATGTATAGCCGTATTATAACAAAAAGGTATTCGTGGCCTTCCAATATAGTATTTCATGAAGACTGCAATTCTGCTGAAGACCCATTCCGGCTACAAAACCGAGGAAAGGAAGAGTTCTGTCGACGGATGCTGCGAAAAATCTATGGATATGATGACCCTTTAAACTATTCGAAATACCATTATCACAGGGAAGTACGACTAGAAACATTCCCTTTGGTAAGATATGAGGACCTAGTCATGATAAGGGAGGAGGATCTGGATACCGGTATATCCTTTATCGGGAAGCGCAGGGCCGTTTACATGGAATGGAAAGTGATTCCGGAATAGGAAGAAATAAAGCAACTCGGGCCATATGTTGCTTAGGTATATATTCAACACAGCAGCGGCACACACAACAGTTGCGCACCATATTTGCTGAAAGCTACAAATCCCATATATCAGATTGATAATCTTACATATTTTAAAATGTGAATGTATGCAGTCTTAGTGTACCTCGTCGATTCATGAGAATAGTCTTATAATATTTCAAGGGAGCTATCACAATTGCCCTT
>JAJZZZ010000123.1 GCA_021797265.1 Thermoplasmata archaeon | reverse complement strand
ACTTGAAAAGAAAGAGATAGCCTTCAATGAGAATTACAATTAGTGGCCCCATTGGAAGCGGGAAATCCACCGTTGGAAAGATCATAGCGAAGAAGCTTGATCTCCCATTTTTTTCCGGGGGAAGCATATTCCGGGAACAGGCAAAGAAGCATGGAATGACAGTGGAGGAGTTTAATACATTCTCAGAAACACACAGGGATATTGATATTGACCTTGACAACATGCAGCTGAACTATCTCAGGGAGCATGGGGATATTGTTTTTGAGTCAAGGCTGGCGGGATGGCTTTGCAGCAGTAATGGCATAGATGCCCTGAAGATATTTCTGGACGCCTCAGAAAACGTCAGATTCACCAGAGTCAGAAACAGGGAAAATCCATCGGACGATGATACTCTCAGAAATCTGATGAGGAGCAGGGAAAGGTCAGAGCACATCAGGTATCAGGAACTTTATGGGCTGGACTATAATGATCATTCCTTCTATGATCTATATATAAACACTGACGATATGCTCGCAGACGAGGTAGCGGAAATTGCCATCAGACATTGCAACAAGATTCAATGATTCATTCATTGTCTTAGACAAACCAAAGGGACCAACAAGCCATCAGGTTGACTACTGGGTCAGAGAGATTACAGGGATACAGAGAGTAGGCCATGTTGGCACACTTGATCCCGGAGTTACAGGGGTTCTGGTGATGGCCACCGGGAAGGCAGTTAAGCTTATAGACATAATACATGAGCAGCCAAAGGAGTACGTCTGTGTCATGCGCCTGTATCATGATGTCAGTGATGAGAGGCTGAACGAGGTTTTTCAGGAATTTACCGGTAAAATATACCAGATTCCCCCAATGCGCTCAGCTGTTGCCAGAACCCTCAGGGAGAGGGAGATCTATGGTATGGAGATAATGGAAAGGTCCGATAAGCTTGTGCTTTTCAGGGTCAGATGTCAGTCAGGTACCTATATCAGGACACTGTGCACAGACATAGGATATGCACTTGGTGTTGGGGCACAGATGGCAGAGCTCAGAAGGACTTCAACCGGCATATTCAACGAGGATGGAGGAATAATCACCCTTCAGGAACTCAAGGATTCCGTGGCCCTTTTGAATGAGGGTAAAGAACCAGGCAAATTGAATGGGATATTTCCTATGGACTATCCCCTTAAAGAACTTCCGAAAATAGTTGTAAAGTCAAGTTCCCTTAAGAACATTTCAATGGGCTCTGATCTCTTTCCTGGGGGGATCAGGGCTGTGCTGGGCAATCCCCACAAAGGAGACAGAGTGGGTGTATACTCTGACAGAAACGATCTTGTTGGAACAGGAATAATGCTTGTTGATTATGACAGCATATCAGATCTTAAGGTAGTTGATTTTGACAGGATAATGATACCTGCGCCTGAGAATCCCGCAAAGCATAACAGAGAGGAACGTCCAGCAAAACCTCCTGAACCCAGACCGCGTAATTCAGGAAAGGGCATGGGAGAAAGGACATTTAAGCAGGGGGAGAGGAAGAGCCCGCAATTCAATCAAAGAGATAGAGTTAGAAATAACGATAAGCCGAAAGTAGACAGGAGGGAGAAATGGAAAAAAAGGCCTCAAAGGAAGAGGTGAAGTGGTATGGCCTCACAAGCAGAGGCCGTAACATGCTTTTCAGGGACCTTGAGACCAGATATATTGAAATATTCAGTTCCCTCAGAGAGGGCAAGGTTCCTGAACTTTCCGAAAAAGCAGGGCCGATTCCTGATCTGAGGCCTCTTCTCATAGAATATGGCAGGATGAGGATAAAGGAGGAATTCACCCACGACCAGTACCTCAGAAGGGTCTATTCCCTGATCCCTGAACTGAACAAATCGATCAACCTCATATTCGAGAAGATGACAGTTCTCACTCCATTTATAGAGGGCTCAAGCAACTCCAATGATCCATGCGGGTTTTTCAGAAGCCTTTCCGGTGCAGACTTTCCGGAATACTCCAGAAAGATTATCTCTGAAATATCTGAAACCGCTGGAAGGCTATGCTCGCTGAAATCCCAGATATCGGATTTCCTCCGTGGGGAAATTGTAGGAATTATGCCAAACACATCATCTCTTGCTGGGGTGGATCTTGCAATTGAGCTTCTGGCAAGGGGAGGGAGCCTTGAGAACCTTTCCAAGATGTCAGGGAGTTCAATACAGGTTCTCGGAGCAGAGAAGGCACTGTTCAAACACATAGTTTCAGGTTCTAAGCCGCCAAAGCATGGAGTGATATTCCGGTTCCCGGGGCTGTCTTCCCTGAAACCCAGAGAGAGGGGAAAAGCTGCAAGAGTTGCAGCGAATCAGATTGCCCTGACACTCAGAGCTGATATGGCAGGAAGTGTTATGGATCTGCAACCTCTTAGGGAGAAGATCGCCAGATCCATGAAAAGAAGATAGGGGTTCAGGTATCCTCAGGTATAAATCTCTCAAGTTCGCTCTGGCCTGCCGCAGTTGGTCCGTGAACATTTATTGGGTATTCACCGGTTACACATGCAAGGCAGAGGTCATGTTTTTCTTTCTGAATGCTTCTGACCAGACCATCTGTTGAAATGTATCCCAGAGAGTCAACCTCAAGTTCCTTTGCTATCTCATCAACTGTCTTTCCGGCAGCTATGAACTGATCTTTTGTTTTCATGTCAACTCCGAAGTAGCATGGGGAGATGATCTGCGGGCAGCCAATTCTCACATGTACCTCAAGGGCACCTGCCTTCCTGAGGAGATCAACTATCCTCTTCATGGTGTTTCCACGCACAATGCTGTCGTCCACCAGTACTATTCTCTTTCCCCTGACTTCCGAGGATATAACATTAAGTTTGAGCTTCAGTGCGCTGTTGCGAAGTTCCTGGGTAGGCATTATAAACGTCCTTTCAGAGAATCTGTTTTTTATGAGGCCCTCACTGTATTCTATACCGGACTCCATTGAAAAACCCAGTGCCTGTGCTCTGCCGGAGTCAGGAACGGCAAATACAACGTCGGCTTCAACAGGATATTCCCTTGCCAGCTCTCTTCCAAGAGCTACCCGGGCACTGTAGACTTCCCTCCCATCTATTATGCTGTCGGGTCTTGCGAAATAAACATATTCAAACATGCAGTGGGCCAGTTTCTTCGAAGGCACTGTCAGTATTGATTTAATATCATCAGGCATGATTTCAATGATTTCACCGGGCTTCACATCCCTGAGAAATTCTGCACCGATAGTATCAAGTGCACAGCTTTCCGAGGCTGCTGCATAACCTCCCTGAAACTTCCCGATACAGAGGGGTCTGAACCCCATTGGATCACGGATTGCAAAGAGGCGGTCATTTATCATAAGTGTGATGGAGTATGCTCCTTTCAGCCTCTCCATGGAAAGTTTCAATCCAGGAATTATACCATGATTTACAATGTTTCTTGAGATCTCCATGAGCATTACTTCTGTGTCAGAACTGCTCCTGAAGGTCATTCCGGACTTGAGAAGCTCAGAACGGAGGCGTTCGGCATTTGTTATCTCGCCATTGTGTGATATGGCTAGATGCCCTACGGAGTTGGAGACTAAAAAAGGACCGGAATTCTCCATGGACTTGGAACCAGCCGTGGAATATCTTGTATGGCCTATCCCCACCTTTCCCTCAAGAGTAATGTCATTGAAATTTCCCCTTGAGCTGAAAACCTCGCTCACAAGGCCCATGCCCTTCTTGAGGTGAATGAGTCCGTCAGAATAAGTGGCAATGCCAGCGCTTTCCTGCCCCCTGTGCTGGAGAGTCTTTAGTGAAGCCAGAATGTATGGAAAACTTTCATCTGTGCCGCATATACCAACTACGGCACAGTGATCATTTGGCTTTTGCCCATCTGTAGGATCTGAGTCTTGCAGCTGGGAATCCACAGTGAGAGCACCTCTTCTGTCTTACATGATAAGTGTGATGTCCACATCTCCTGCATGTGACGTGAACTTTCTTATTATTCATCTTTCCCATTACTGCTGTTCCATTACTCATTGCATATCACCCTTTGATGGAGAGACAAAAATTACATT
>JAJZZZ010000122.1 GCA_021797265.1 Thermoplasmata archaeon | reverse complement strand
TTTTTTGTCTTGAGAGATCACACAGGAACAGTACAGGTTACACTCAAGCCAGATGCACTTTCAAATTATAATGAAGTTTCCGAACTCAGCAGGGAGTCAGTTCTTGAAATTGAGGGGAAGGTTGACAGAAAGTCAGGTGCCAAAGCAGGCCTGGAGATTCAGGCTCTAAGTGTAAACATTCTCAACATTTCCCGCTCTCCCCTTCCATTAGGCATCGATGACCCGGTTGAAGCAGATTTCGACACGAGGCTGAACAACAGGTTCCTTGATCTCAGGAAAAAAGAGAACAACATCATTTTCAGGGTGGAAAGCTCACTTCTCTGGGGAATGAGGAAATACCTCATGTCACAGAATTTTGTGGAAGTCCATACGCCTAAAATCGTTGCAGCCGCAACGGAAGGTGGCGCTGACCTTTTCAGGGTCAAATACTTCGAGAAGGAAACCTACCTCAACCAGAGCCCCCAGCTGTACAAAGAAATACTCATGTCGTCAGGAATGGACAGGGTATTTGAAGTGGGTCCGGCATTCAGGGCGGAAGAGCATAACACCCCCAGGCATTTGAATGAGTTTACTTCCGTTGATATTGAAATGAGCTTTGCGGATCACAACGGTGCCATGACAATGTTGGAAAATGCCGTGAAATCCGGTATAGAGGAAGTTTTAGCAAACAATGCGGATGCCCTCAAGCTGTTGGGAAAGGAACTGGGGGTTCCCGAAGTGCCATTTCCCAGGATAACTTACAAGGAATGTGTGAAGATAATCGAAAAGAAAGGCTTCACATTCAATTATGGGGAGGATTTCAACACCGAGCACCTGAAAGAAATCGGAAAGGAGTTCCCGGGTTTTTACTTCATAACAGAGTGGCCGGCAACAGTGCGTCCCTTCTACACAATGCCAAAACAGGATGATCCTTCACTCACTAATTCCTACGATCTTCAGTTTGGCGAAAAGGAAATAACATCAGGTGCCCAGAGAGTGCATGATCCTGACATGCTTGAAAAAAGATTTATGGAGAAAGGCTTGAATCCATCAGATTTCGAGTTTTATATAAAATCCTTCAGGTACGGCATGCCCCCGCATGCGGGCTGGGGCCTTGGACTCGAAAGGCTGACTATGATTATTCTGGACATCCCGAACATACGATCTGTCACTCTATTTCCTAGAGACAGAACGAGAGTTGTTCCCTGAATATTTCCTCCCTTTTTCCACTTCTCCAAATGCTATCTGGTCAAGTTCTTCGCCGCTGGCAATTTCTAGGTCATCCCTTGAAAATTTTTTTCCTGCCATCAGTGACCAGATGATATAGTGAATCCACGGTATATATATCTTTACAATTGAGAATATTCAATTTCGCAACTGGCTGAAAATAAAATATGCTCAAGTGCCTATTCCTTTGCATGGGCGATAAAACTGAAATCAGAAAGATCACAGTCATTGGCGCAGGAAACATGGGGGCCGCTATCGCAGAAGTAATGGCCTTCAATGGTTACCCTGTCTATCTCAAGGACCAGACTGAAGCATTGGTTTCTGCAGGCATGAAGAGAATTGAAAGCTTTGCAGCGGGCCTTGCTAAATTTGAGGAATCAAGGGGAACCAAGGAGATTCAGAGAATAGAGAAAAGCGGAATAAAACTTACAGAACCACAGAAGGAAACTTTGCTGGAGAACAATGCCCCAAGCTTCACAAGCAGACATATCGCGGAATTGATGAAGAGGGTGAAGCCTGTTCTCGAATATTCTGACACTGATGATTCGGACCTGGTGATTGAGGCGGTTTTTGAAAACCTTAAGGTCAAGCGGGAAGTATTTTATGAGATTTCCAAGGTTGTCTCAAGTGGTTCCATAATCGCCTCAAACACCTCATCAATAAGCATTACGTCCATCACATCCGGCATGGAGCATCCTGAAAGAATGCTTATCACGCACTTCTTCAATCCGCCATACACCCTTCCACTGGTAGAAATAGTACCGTCAATACACACTGACATCGCAGTAGCAGAAAGGACAAAGCAATTTATGTCCGGGCTGAGAAACCACCGGGGCTCAATGGTTCCTATACTGGTCAAGGAAGTTCCGGGGTTTGTCGTGAACAGGATGCTTGTTCCAATGATAAATGAGGGCATTTTTCTGCTGGACGAAGGTGTAGCATCCCGTGAGGACATAGATTTGGCAATGAAGAAAGGGGCTGGAATGCCCATGGGACCCCTAGAACTTGCTGATATGGTGGGCCTGGACGTGACACTTGACGTATGCAACCTGTTTTACCAGCAGTTCGGAGACCCAAAATACAGGCCTTCTGTATTGCTGAAGAAAATGGTTGAGGCAGGATTTCTTGGAAGAAAATCAGGTAGGGGTTTCTACACCTACTGAATTCTTTATTTTACCTGCTTAAGGTCCTTAAGCTGTTTGTTTACAAGAACTACAGTCGGGCTCACAACATACTTGGATTTTGAAATTCTTGCAATGGAAATAAGTGCACTTCTGTTCCTGTTGGTCTTGAAGAAGCCCTTGACTTCCTTAATAAGGGTCTTGCTTACCATGAGCTCCACATATATCTGGTTGCCCATGTGGAACCATGTGGCTATTATGGAGCCGCTCTCGACATTTTCCACGTCCTCCCGGTCTATTTCAAAATCAAATCTTTGCCCGATTTCTATTTTCAATTTCCTGACCTTGCAAGTATAGAAAAAACTGAATTATTTAAGCTTTTTCTGTATGTCGCGTATCTCAAAGAGCTTATATATTGTCCCGAAAAATAATGAAATGGCATTTCTGCCGGTTCGGTTTCATTCTTCGCTTTCGAGCAGTTTTATATTCAGGAGCCTTTCCAGTTTCCTCGCCGTCTTGATTTCGGGAAGAAGGTCGCCCCTTTCAATGCTTGAAATGACATTCTTCTTCTCCAGAAGCTTTGCTGCAAGTTCATCCTGCGTTAATGAAAGCTTAGCCCTTGCGCTCCTTATGAGCTCAGCGTATTCAGGAACGACATCTAAATTCTCAAGGTTGTCTCTCGGTCTCTTTCTTGAAGATGGCCTGGAGGGTGGAACCACGATTCTCTTTTGTGGGATCTTGATGGGTTCAAGGTTGGCATGGGCATTAGCGGGGGTAAACCGTGTCCTGATGCTCTCCGCGGGTGTTCCCATTCTTGCGCATGCATCGCACACGCTCAAAACAGCTCCTTCAATCCTGACCTTTTCTAGATGTGGAACCTTCTTCCCGCACATTTCACAATCCATTTTGATCATCAACATATCAAAATCAGATTTAATAAGTTAATTCAGGTGAGGGGGATCATGGGACGCATATCTTTTTTAGCAGACTTTGACTACTTGTGGCATTGGATATAGCGTCGCTGGGGATTGCCAAGGTTCACGGAAAACTGTACACTGCAACAAAATACAATGATTCCGTATACGGAGAGGATATCAAGAGGATAGAGAAGGTTTACTTCCGTGAGTGGGAACCCAAGCGCAGCAAGGTCGCAGCAGCGATTCTCAAGAGAGTAAAGGAACTTCCTTTCAGGAAAAATTCCAGCATTCTTTACCTTGGGGCGTCAACCGGCACTACTACTGCCCATCTTTCCGATATTTGCACGGAAGGCAGGATATACGCGGTCGAAAAAGCGTATGATCCATTTGTGAAGCTCATTTCCCTGGCAGAACGCAGGGAGAACATTTACCCAATTCTTGAAGATGCCACCATACCTGAAAGATACGCATTTTTCATGGATAATATAGACATAATATACCAGGATGTGGCGCAGAGAAACCAGGTCCAGATATTTAACGCTAATGCCAAGGCATTTCCAATGGTCAGGGATGCAATGCTTATCCTCAAGATTAGGTCCATCTCCGGCAAAGGATCAGAAGAGGAAATCCTCAGAAGGGAAATGGCCAAAATAGAGAACTTCAGGGCCCTGGAGGTTGTCAATCTCCAGCCTTACTCCAAGGCGAACTATCTGATCAGGCTTAAGAGGACCTGAAATAAATATATAAAAAATTAGCATATCTCACCGATGTCAGATTTTAAGGAAT
>JAJZZZ010000121.1 GCA_021797265.1 Thermoplasmata archaeon | reverse complement strand
ATCTCATCCCTCAGGTTGCATCATGGTTAAATTTCAATTATTATTCCAGTTAAGATGAACTCATTGCCTGAGACATATCCGGCTTTTCGGAAACGGCCTCAGGTACTTTTCTACTACATGCACCAGGATGATCCCAGGAAAAGCACCATGAAAAAACTTGAAAGGTTTGGCCTTGCCAAGTCCGTCCCGCTAGTCAGGCTCAACCGGGCAGTTACATTGGCGCATGATTCTGAAAAAAGCCTCCTTCCCATTTTCGGTAAAGACATCTCCCTTCATGGCATAGGAGTTCTGGAGGGCTCCTGGAACAGATCCGAAACTCTTTCCGCAATAAGAATGAAAAGAGGGTTGAAGCTCCCAACACTTCTGGCGGCCAATCCTGTAAACTACGGAAAACCCTTCAGGCTTTCATCTGTGGAGGCCGTCGCAGCTGCCCTTTTTATTACTGGATTTCAGGATTTCGGAATCGAGTTGCTTGGAAAATTCACATGGGGGCACGTATTCTATGACCTCAACCGGGAGCCTTTGCTTGAATACTCCAGGTGCACAAGTGAAGAGGAGCTAAAGGAGGCAGAGGAGCAGTTTTTCTAAACCTGTACCCACTGTTTTCCGTCAATGCGGCATACACCTGAAGCGTATTCACCAAAAATATCAAGGATTTTATTCCTGAACTGCTCTGGAATCTTGCTTCCAGCAGATTTCTCTTCAGGAAGGATGTGAATCATATCCACATGGCTTCTAATTCCACTGCCTTCGCCCCTTATTCTCTTTTTCATCAGTAATAGTTCATCAGGGTCCAGCCTCATTCTTGTCCTTTCCAGACGCTCTTCAAGGTGGTTCACTGAATCCTTTGTGTAACCAGCCTCTTCAGGGTCTCCTCCTGCAGCGATGATAAAGAGAAGGATCCCAAGGCATTTTGAACACTTTCCGCAGGGAACAATTTTTCCTTCAACGTTTCGGCAGGAGTGGCAGGATCGCTGTGTCCGGAAAAGCTCCGGGTACCTCTTTATAAGTATCTTTTCCTCCAGGGACCCGTTAATTGGATAAACTGCTGACCATACACCTATTTCAAGCCCTGTACTCTTCAAGTATCGCGTAAATGAAAGGTTAAAGTCCGAAGTCTGATCATAAATTCCATAATAGTGCTTCAGGCCTTTGTAATCTGAAAACTCCAGAGGATCATCAAATTCATCGCCCATAACAATATTTCCCACATTATGCTTAATCAGCAGAGGTATGGAGGCGAATATATATACCGGAAATATGAATAGCTGCACAGGGTAATCGTCGGCCCATTTCTCCGAAACTTTTCTGTTTAGAGGCTTAAGCCTGTCAAGGCAGAAATGGTAGAATCTGTCCACATTTGTCCAGACTTTTTCAACATGCCTCCCGGTGGATGTGAAATAATCAAAGGATGTTTTTGCAGTGTTCCAGTGGCCGCCGGACTCATTTATGAACACATGGTGCACATTTGCGCCAATCTCTGAAAGGATTCCAGAAGTCAGGAGGCTCTCCTTGCCTCCCGAGGAGAGAATGGCCACAGAGTTTGGATCCATGGTTTTACCTATTCTGCCGCTTATGATGTTCGGTGTTACAATCTCAGTGCATCCTGTTGAATTTTCTTCAGTTATATCAGAATCCCCTGGAAGGTATTCACTGAGAAAGAATTCATGCCTTCTAATGCAGAGCCTGTTTACAAAGACCTCCCTGTTGTTTATCCTCACCCATTCGCTTATTATTTCCCTATCCTGTGGCCTTACCGGAAAATTGAGAGTAAGCCTCCTGGAGAAAAGTGTAAAATTGATTGCAGGCATTGTTAAAACAAGACCTGCAAGGTTCTCGTCGACAACTATGTCTTCAAAATATGTGAATATCAGCTTGAATTTATGGGACCCGCCCTCATCCTCGATCACAATGCTGCCCGATATCCTCCTCTTCTCAATACTTTCTACCTGTACCGATATATTGCTGAAAGTAGCAATTCTCTCAAGGAATTGGCCTGTCATTGCATTGCAACTTCCCGAATGGTCCTGGTAATCCTTTCAACATCATCTGAGAGTGGATCGAAAACAGGTATTCCATACTGGGATTCCAGATTATCTACTGCCTCCCTTACTTCCCCTTCAGTCATATTCTCCCTGTTTATCGAAATGGCTATTACCGGGGATCCGGAGAGGAGCTCCAGTATTTTTATGTATTTTTCAAGAGGAGGTATCCTGAAATCCTCGAATCCGTCGAAGAATTTCCTCTTCGGCGCATGTTGAAGTATTATTCCCGTGGGGCGGCACGCCCCAATTATCTCAAAGCTTCCGGGATAGGCGGGATGAAGAACTGAACCCTGCCCCTCAATAAACATGATGTCCGGGGATTCCATATCCCAGGCCCTCAGGGTGTTCCATTCAAGATTGCCCGGGATAAAATCATTTATCATGGAGTCCACTACAACAGTGTGCTCAATACCCTGCATCCATGCAGTCTGGCCAGTCCCAATCATGCAGGATTTATCCCCTGACTTTCGCATGCTGTTTGTAAGAACAACAGTTGTTGTCCTCTTCCCGATTGCGCTGTCAGTTCCAAGAACAGCAATTCTCGCTGATTTGACCTCCCTTATCCTTCCGGTAAAGGGCATCTTCATGTCCCTGAACATCTTCCTTACATCCACTATCCTGACGCCGTGCTTGCGTGCAAGTTCATAGAACTCTGGATCGTCTGATATGAATTCATGCAATCCGCTGACAACGTTCAGCCCCTCGTGCAGAGCTTCGGATATGACCCCCCTGTATTCAGCCGGAAGATAGCCCCCATCAGTGGCAATGCCAACAACTAAAGTGCTCACACCTAACTTAATTGAATCGCTGAGGTTTGCCACCACAGGTATTCCCCTGTTCTTTCCTTCAACGACCATTCCGGCATCTTTGCCCGCTTTTGTTGAGTCTATTACAGCTTTCACATTGTATCTTTTGGTGTACCTCACAAGCCCATTGGCTGTCTTTCCATATGTGCTTCCCAGGACACCTTCCGCAAGTACTACTGCATTGTCCATTTTCTTGACCTGCCTGTTATCACTACCACTATATCTTTTTCCGAATCTCCATTTCTGGGTACAACCTTGTCTGCAGCGGCAAGAGCCGAAGCTGATGCCGGCAGGACTGAAAGCATCTCTGTTTTTTCAAGAAGACTTGCATATCTGATCATCTCGAAATCTGAGACGTACTCTGCAACACCCCTGGACTCGTAGATTGAGTCCAGTGCCCTCTGGCCATCGTATGAACGGTATGCGACAAGGGGTTCTGATTCAGGGGTTTCCACAATAGATGATGGATCGAGTTCCATAATCGTCCTTTTTCCAGACTTCCAGGATTCCACTACCGGATTTCCATTGGGAGTGCTGGATCCTATGAAAACAGGAATTTTCTTTATCACTCCCCTGGCCCTCATGTTCCTGAAACCATTATATATACCTGCCAGTGTTGTTCCGTTTCCCACAGGAACGGCAACATAAGCAGGGCTTCTGCCCAGCTGGGAAACTATTTCATAGGCAATCGAGCTGTACCCTATGAAGTCGACCTCGGAATTTTCCGAACCTGGGCTGGAATCGTACCAGGACTCCTCTCTGGAGCGACCCCTCATCATCTCAACCAGATCCTCATACCGGGACTCTACCTTCATAATTGTGGACCCGTTGGCCTCCATCTCTGAATTTCTTTCTCCGGAATACTGCTCTGGTACCGCGATAACAGACTTCAACCCATATATGTTGGCAAAATGAGATATGGATGCGCCGTAATTGCCGCAAGTGGCAAGGGAAATTGTATCATAGCCAAGATCCTTTGCCCTTATGACATGATGCTTTGATATCCGGTCTTTCTGTGTACCTGTTACGCCAGCCCCTTCGAATTTTATAAAAATCTTTTTTAGCCGGAGGGTTCTTTCCAGATTCTTTGCTCTGAAAAAAGGCGTCTTATCAGGTGGTTCTTCCTCTCCGTCCATCTCTTCCATTGTTTTCACTCAGGCTTAAGCCTGATTGATCGCTGATAACACTCATTGATATTTAAAGATTGACATAGGAAGATTCA
>JAJZZZ010000120.1 GCA_021797265.1 Thermoplasmata archaeon | reverse complement strand
ACTCCTTTGAAGTGTGGTATGGATCAACATATACAACGGGTATTCCAAGTAGTCTGGCCTTGTATTCTATCATCTGCTCAAGCTGATAGAATGACCAGCTATTCAGAGAATACCTGAAATTCCTGCCCGACTTTGCTTGCTTTATGCCTTTGAGATATTCGAGCTTGATTCCCATTCCATTCTGTTTTGCTTCCTGCACTATCCTTTTTGAAACTTTATGGTTGATATCCTTCTCTATCCTGCTTTCTCTTCTCTTTGTCCTTTTCACCTTCCTGTATTTGCCTTTCTTCTGGAGGCTCTTCCGCGTGTTTTTGTACTTCTTATGAACGTTTTCAGCCTGTTTCCCAAGCTTTAGGATTTTTCCCGTTACAGGGTTGCCCACCACGGCAATATGACCAGTTGTATTCCGGTCAACGCCAAGATAAGTTTCAGGCTCTATCATTGCGTTCTCTGAAACGTTCACGGAAATGTATGCAAAATTCCCGTCAAGCTCTATCTGATTTATCTTCTCAAAATCATTCCTGAAAAGATAGTTTACCTCAAACTTGAGTGATGGTATGGATATTGTTCTCTTTTCACGATTGAACCTGATTCCCTGTGCCGGTATGGTCAGCTTTACACTTTTGGCTTTCTTGGCATTCCTGTCCCTTGAATATTTTCTGAGAATCTGATTCGATATCACTGATTTCAATCCGAATTGCCTGACATCCTTGCTTGAGAGTGTTCTGTGTTCTATGGCAAATTGAGCTACTTGTCTTGCCTGTGCAAGTTCAAGAGAGAAGTCCCTGTTGTGTTTGACTTTATAAGTGAGAATCATACCTTCTTCTGCTCCTCTATATACTTCTTCACAACCGCCTCGGATATGTGTCCAACAGATTCCACATAATAGCTTCTGGTCCAGAGCGTGGGAAGTTTGCTTTTTAAATGAGGGAATTCTTGCCTGAGCATTCTGGATGTATAACCCTTGAACTGTTGAATTACAAAGTGAGGGCTCATGGTGGGATCAGTTTTCACAAAGAGATGTACATGATCTGGCATTACCTCCATCTTCTCTATATTTACCCCTATTTCCCCCGCTTTAATGTTCAACAATTCCTTAAGCCTCATTTCAATTTCTCCCATTAATACCTGCCTGCGGTATTTTGGGCACCATATCAGATGGTATCCCACATTATAGACAGATTTATTGCTTCTTTTCCACCTTTGGTATACCATCTATAATTATATACCCGCCACATATATACGCATATCGCATTCATCCTACGGCTTAAGCCGTAGGCTTTCTGCTCAGATGATCGTAAAAAACGGAATCAGCGGCATAAGGCCCTGATACATCAAAATCTGCTGATGCAGACTTAACCGCAGGGCCAATTATCTGAATCTCTTCAGTCCCAAGAAGTCCGCCGTCTCCGGCATGAGGATTCAGGGCTGCAACTGCTATTTTCCGCCTATTGATTCCAAGAAGCCTCAGTGACATATCCGCAAGTGAGATATATTCCATGATGAGATCGCTGCTGATCTCCTTTATGGCTTGGGCCAGGGGGAGGTGCTTGGTTGCGAATACTATCCTGAGTTTTCCTGTCTGAAACATGGTGACCACATTTTTTGTTGAGGTCATGTGCCCCAGCATCTCAGTATGATCTATGTAGGGCGATCCGGCCATCTTTATGGCCTCCTTGCTTATGGGTGCAGTACATATTCCCTGTACAGTCCCATTCAGGCACATCCCGACAGCCTTTTCAATGGATTCAATGGCAACCCTGCCTGAAATCTCCGACGGCTTTCCCATTTCAATATCCCTGGATTCGATATCAACAGTATGAAGATTCCTGAGCACATTCGTGTCCAAACCCAGTTTTTCCATCGTTTCCGCGAATACTTTCCTGTTTCCAACTATGACAAGATCATCTGCACTGGATTTCAGCTTCACAACTGCCTTTGCAACAATTTCCGGCCCTATGCCTGCAGGATCCCCCATGGTGACTGCGATCTTCACAACAAATGTATGCTGTTGTTGGATTAGACATTATCTAATGGCAGTCAACAGCACAGAGCGTTAAAAATGGCGATTATGCAGTCCTGTCCACCATCCCATTCTCCGTGGCACTTTTCAGTGCCTTTTCCCTGCCAAGCTCCACTCTCAGCAGAACGTACAGGACGGCAACAACCGGTATGATTGACATGAAGGCGTATCTTAGCCCCAGGGTGTCAACAAGGATGCCGGACACAAACGGCATCACTGCGCCAACAAGCATCATGAGGGAAAAGAAGTAGCTGTTTGCAATGTTCCTCTTCTCCGGGCTTATGCTTCTTGATATGGATATTATGGACAGTGGGTAGGTGAAGCCATGTGGAAAACCCAGAATGAGGAAGCTTATGGAAAATATCAGAATGTCCCTTGACATGCTGAGAACAACAAGACCGGCACCTGTGATTATGACCGATACTGTCATGAGCACGCGGAGGTTATTTGGGGGCCTGAGAGTGAGCGCAAGCCTGGATGCAAAGGATGTCAGGAAGAACAGGCTGAATAGCAGTGTGATCAGCGAATAGGATGCGTTAAGGTATTCCTTTGCGAATATTCCACCGAATGTCAGTATGAGTGCGAATGGAATGTTGTATGTCATGATGTTGTATATGGCCGCCCTGAATCCATGGCTTTCCATGACCTCCGCTCCACCGGTAATCCTTTTCCCTTTCTCATCCGGGAACTTTATACTGAATGCTGAAACGAATACAACAGCGGGAAGTACTGAAAAGAAAAGGAATGACTGTTCAAGAGTGAAGAATCTCAATATTTCAGATTCTATGGCCGGGCCAGCTACAAGAGATATGCTCAGTGTTAAGGTGTACAGTGAAAGTATCCTTTCGCGCATCTTCCTGTCACTGAAAAGGCTGGCAGATGTGATTATGTTGGGCATTATGGCTCCAAGAACGAACCCTGCAATGAGAACAAGTGGCCAGATGATAATTGCCGATGATATATAGAACAGGGGAAATACAACCATGTAGGCAAAGGATGAAATTATGAACACTGATCTGCGCCTGGTGGATGTAAGCCTTGCGTTGATCATGGCGCTCATGATGAAAGTCCCTGTTGCTCCTGCTGTGGATATCAGGCCCACAAGGAACTCTGAAAAATGAAAATTGTACCTTGCAAGGAGAGGGAGCGTTGTCATGAACATGTTGTTGCTTGCTCTCACCGCAAAGGTAGCAGATATTATCACAATTACGGTGAAAAGGAATGACTGCCTGCTGTTCATTAAACCATCAGCTGAATCTTCTAACAAGGTCAGCAAATTCCCTGTGTTCCGGGGTGTCCTTCACAGATGTGTCGGTCTCAAGTATTGCCTTCCTGATGAAATTCGGGTCTGTTTTGCTGGGAAGCACCGATGCAACATATTTTGCTGTCCCTTCCGGATCTTTCCTCATTTTTTCTATTCCGCTGCTGTAAGCCTCCACAAATGCTTTCCTGACTGAATCGTCAACCCTTGCAACACAGCTTCCTGGTGTGCTGATCCCATGGGATTCCAGGATTGTTTCAAGGGATATGCCCTTTCCAAAGGGTGCGGGAACTATGGCTGAATCAATGGAACCATCCTTCATCATGCTTTCAATTGATGCTGCGTCCTCTATAGTGACAACATCAGCCTGCTCCTGTTTCAGGTGCATTATGGCCCTGACCAGAATCTCGTTTGAGCTCCCCCTCCTCATTATGCCAATCCTCTTTCCAATTCCTGGTGAGGCCACTGCAAGTCCCCTTATGAGTGAAACATTTGGAGTGAGTCCCCTCTTTGCCATGGACACTGAAGAGTCAAGAATTATGGGGGCTTCTCCCTCCTTCTGGAACGATATGTTGAATCTCTCATCCTGCGCTGCAATCAATGGATAGCATACTGGACCTGGTGCTGCAATTACATTTATTTTTTCCATTATACAGTATTTTACTTATGTATAAGTAGTTTACCTATAAGTGACATTGTCACATTCCCGTTGATAAATAGTGATGATACCAGTATGATGTCCTCAGCAATCCTTCCTTAGTTTTGAACCTGTTCTTGAACAGCCATGACTGTATGGAGAAATGCTGTTCAGCCTTGTC
>JAJZZZ010000119.1 GCA_021797265.1 Thermoplasmata archaeon | reverse complement strand
GTTTCATCAGACACAAGCCTGGGAATAAACTGCCCCATGCTCCTTGTCAGGATCAAGTTAAGTGCTTCCGGTGAAATGAGCATGCCATGCTTGTGGAAATAATCCAGTATGCTCACGCGATCCTGAAATAGAGAATTGCCCATGGTACCCTTGTAATCTCCTTTCCAATATTTTAGAATTCGGTCAGCCTTACTTAGACAATAAAATCACAACAATTATTAATTGCAGAATTTCATATGGATGAGTGTCTAAAGCCACGGACTCGCTGGCATTTCTCGCCATGGCTTCGTCGTGGGCACTGAATTACCCCCTGGTAAAATTCGCCTACGCCTACCAGTCGGCGTTATCCCTTTTATTCTTCAGGATTCTTTTTGCAGCCATATTCTCCATTATATTCTTCTGGAGACGCATTGTCTTCCCAAAGGACCTGAAAACCAATCTGAGCCTTCTTCTCTTAGGGCTGCTGAATATTGTATTCTTCATGGGATTCTGGTTTGTCGGTGAAAACACTGAGAGTTCATCAATCTCCTCCATACTTATTTACACATATCCGGTACTTTCAATTGCTCTTTCTGCAGCTTTCCTCAAGGAGAAGCTAACCCTTCCAAGGGCGTTGGGAACTGCAGTTGGGTTTGTCGGCATGGTACTGATATTTGTTGACCAGCTTTCCATCAAGCCTGGGATCGGGCTTTTCTTCCTTGTTGCCGGAGCTTTAAGCTGGGCTTTGGGAACAGTCTATTTCAAGAAATACCTTCTTCATGTAGGAAATTACACGGTCAATACACTGCAGTTTCTCTATACTCTTCCTGTCGTGTTTCTTTATGATCTGGGCACTGGAGCAATAAACTTCGGCACCATAAGTTTCCAGTTCCTGGCCATAGTTATCTACATGGGATCCCTGAGCACATCAGTTGCCTACTTCATCTACCTCCACCTCTACTCGAAATATTCTGTCTCTTCCATTTCTTCATTCTTCTTCGCAGTCCCTGCCCTATCCATTGTGTTCAGCTACTTTATCCTGGGCGAGGCCAGCACGCTTTTCACTTACTTTGGATTTGCACTTATTAGTGTTGGCATATACCTCAGTTCCAGGCAGGTGTCCGCAGCCAAGAGAGGTGCGGGAAATCAGGCACCAGGCGACATAAATAAATAAGACCTGCATACTAGCCCATAGAACGATGGTAACATTAGGGGAACTTTGTGTCACGATAAATACTTGCAAGAAATGTGATCTTTATTTTTCAAGAAAAAACCCGGTTTGCGGCTTTGGAAACCATGACCCAAAACTCATGATACTGGGAGAGGCTCCGGGCGCAAGAGAAGATGAACTGGGAAAGCCGTTTGTGGGAAGGAGTGGAAAACTTCTTGACAGTGCACTGGAATATGCCGGTTTAAAGAAACATGAAATCTACATATCCAATTCTGTAAAGTGCAGGCCAAAAATTGGAAGGGCTCCAAAGGTGCACGAGATAAAACAGTGCTCTGATTATTTAAGAGAAGAGATAGGCCTTTTGAAGCCCAGAATAATTGTCCCAATGGGCAATGCTGCCATAAAATCTGTAGGACACATATTCGGCATAAGCTTCGGAAGAATTTCTGAGGTGCAGGGGGATTTTATTTTTTTTAATGGTACATATTTTGCACCGCAGTTTCACCCTGCTGCCATCCTCAGAGATCCCAAAAAACTGGAGAAATTCAAGGATAATTTCCAGAGAGTTGCTGCAATGGCCGATGAAATACCTGTTTACAGCCACGAGGAAATTCTTGGAAGATTTAAAATAAGAAAAATTTAGGGAATGTCAGCTGAGCGGCCCTTTCCTTTTTCTGAGGTACAAGACTGCCACCGCGCCCACCAACACTGCACCGATTGCATAATATGTCACAGCACTTGTTGCTGGGGGGTTGCCTAAGACAATTGCATTCGAAGATGCGCTGTCATAGCCTGGTGCAGATATGGAATAAGAAGGATCAAGGCTGTATGTCAGTGAGAAATTGCCACCCAGAGGCAGTGTTCCATTCATCTGGAAATGCACTGTGGTTCCCGCATTCATGCTGAATGTGGTAATATTTGTGGCTGAGTCGTAAGTCCTGGTCCAGTTTGTAAGCGACTTGGAGAAAACTGTAAAGTTTACTGTATTAACATTACGGCTGCTGGTAAGGTAGGAACCTCCCAGACTCGTGTTGCTCACATCGCTTCCACTAAGTTCAAGGCTGTTGTTGCTGCTGAAGCTTCTCCATTTCAGGCTGGCGGTATTGTTATTGAATATACCCTGAACTGTTGCCTTCAGGAGCAGTGAGGAATTCACATACAGAAGCGCATTGTTTCCTGATGTTGTGTTCACTATAGTCCTTGAATAGCCCATTGTGAGCGATTTTAGAGATACATTGCTGTCCATCGAATGGATGCTGCCATTTACAATCTGAAAGGACTGGTTATCCCTGTTGATTGTTGTCTGGTTAATTGTGAGATTGGATGAATGGGGGAAAACGCTTGTGATAATTTTTCCAAGGTTTGATCCCTGGCTAGCCGAAAATACAACACTTGAGTTGATATAGGCAGATACCGTGGCCTCATTTGTGCTTGGATTCAGATTCACCTGAATATTGGATGCGCCGCTGAGCGGTATCATTGCCGAACCCGCCAAGGTTGCAACCAGCAATATTGCCAATAAACCTTTGCTGTTCATGTATGCTGTTGATCAAAATTGTGGAATATAAAGTATATTGGTACAATAGGACCAATTATACCTGATAAAGCTGGTAATTTGGTGGTTCGCTTGTTATCCTTATGTCATGCGGATGGCTTTCCTTGAGTCCATTTGCGCTAATCTTGACGAACTTTGATTTTGTTCTCAGTTCGTAGATATCCTTAGCGCCAACATAACCCATTCCAGATTTTACACCACCAATGAGCTGGAACAGAACTTCCTCTGCCTTTCCCCGGAATGGCACTACACCTTCAACGCCTTCCGCCACAAATTTTGTTGCACCAAGCTTGCCATACCTGTCGGAAATTCCTGTCTGGATGGCACCGATGGATCCCATTCCCCTGTATGCCTTGTATTTTCTCCCGTTGAGTATAATTTCTCCGCCAGGGCTCTCCTCAGTTCCAGCAAAGAGGGAGCCGAGCATTACAGAATTTGCGCCAGATGCAAATGCCTTCACTATGTCGCCTGAAAACCTGATGCCTCCGTCTGCAATTACAGGAACATTCTGGCCGTTTGCCACTTCTGCAACATCTGAAATTGCTGTCAGTTGTGGTACACCAATTCCTGCTATGATCCTGGTGGTGCATATTGAACCTGGCCCGATTCCGACCCTCAGTCCATCCACACCGATGGAAATCAGATCCTCTGCGGCTTCCTTAGTGGCGATGTTCCCTGCAACGAGGTCTACAGAAATCTCCTTCCTCATCTTCTTCAACGATGAAAGCACGTTCTCATTGTGCGCGTGGGCAGTATCCACAACAATAACATCAACTCCCTCCTTCTCAAGCGTGGTACCCCTGTCTATGTCGAACGGCCCTATTGCGGCCCCAACTATTAACTTCCCAGCCTTGTCCCTGCTTGCCTGGGGAAATTTCTCCCTTGTGGTAACATCCTTTGCGGTTATGAGGCCAACTACCCTCATGGACTTGTCAACCAGAGGCAGCTTTTCAATCCTGTTCTTGTAAAGGATTTCCAGGGCATCTTTGATGTCAATGTTATCATGTGCGTATATGACATCTTTAACCATGATGTCCTGAACTGTTTTCCTGTCCTTTCCAGCAAACTCAAGATCCCTCTTGGTCACGATGCCCACAAGCTTTTCCCCAGCAACAACCGGCAACCCACCAATATTCTTGGTCTTCATTATGTTCCTTAACTCTGTTATAGGGGTCTCTGGGGAAACTGTGTGAACATTCCTTATAATTATTGACTCCTCCCTTTTGACTTTCCTGACAAAGCCTGCCTGCTGGTTTACTGAAAGGTTTCTGTGAAGAATTCCAATGGCCCCCTGCCTTGCCATGGCAATTGCCATTTCGGTCTCTGTGACTGTATCCATGGGGGAACTTGCTACTGGTATTTTTATGTCAATATGCCTTGAAAATTTGGAAGAAACGTCGGCATCGCGGGGTTCAACAGGACTCCTCGAAGGGATCAGGAGAACGTCATCAAAGGT
>JAJZZZ010000118.1 GCA_021797265.1 Thermoplasmata archaeon | reverse complement strand
TGAAGCGAAGGGGGCAAAGAATTGAAGGTCTATTCAGAACGGTTTCCAATAAAGTATCTATTTTCGAACTATGGCATCTGCCTTGGGGTTGACACTAAAAAGGCGTCTTATCTCTTCCTGATGTCCAAGATGGGCATAATCCTCCAGAAGCGGCCGGTGGGTGACACAGTGGTCGAAGATCTTGATTATGAAATCCCCATGATTCACGAGAAGTTAACGCACAAGCAATAGTTACATTGACAATTATTGTTTCTCCAGCGATGTCATTACTGTCAGAAAATGGTCTCCGAGGATCGAGAATGGCCATATTTTCCCTATTTTGGCATCAAATGCTTTAATAGAGTTGAATTTCCGGGAAAACTTCTCCACATAAACTGAAAAATTTGAAGGGGGAATGAACACCGGGACCCCATAAACGGAATCCACTGCAAAGTGCCCCCGGAATATATTCCGAATCTCCATGTAAGTGTAAGCGTAAACGTCAATGCAAAATCTTGACTCTCCTTCCGGAACCATTGGTTTCAACCTTGCAAGAGAGTGGCCGAACTTTAATTTGGTCATGTATCCCAGTATTTCAGAAGCACACATCCTGTTATAGATTCCAAGGACCAGTTTTCCGCTGTCACAGAGCAGTTGATGAAAACCTTCAGGAAGAGAATGAATGTCGCTGACACAATTTATGGCCCCAAATGTGGAATATATGCCCTGAAAAGAATGCGCACCCAAACTGGCGGCCAGGGCCCCGATGTTATCAGCATTCCCCTTGAGAGTTGTAAGCTGGGAAGAAACACCCTCCAGTATGGCTTTCTTCCTAACGGCGTCCAGCATTTTCTGTGATATGTCCACCGCCACTATTTCATGGCCGGACTTTAAGAGTTCAATGGTCTCTGTTCCTGTCCCACAGCCCACTTCGAGTAATCTTTCTTTTCCAGGAAATGTACTGAAAAGGAGTTTAAGTGAATTCTCCCGCAAAAGTGAATTGACTGGATTTCCGTAAATGTGATGGTCATATTCATCAGCAATAGAATCAAATTCAGCTTCAAGCCAGTGGTAATATTGGGATTCTGCTGGCTCAGGAATAAATTCCTTCATTTCCCTCAGGCAAATGACCCTGTAATGTTCCCCATACCATTTTCCAGTTCTCTCGAGGCCATATTTTCTACTGAAGAGCCCCATTGCCTCACTCTTCTTTCCTTCATCTGAAACCAGTGCTGCTGAGAATTTCCTACTGTTTCCGCCTAAGTTGATTTCGGCAATCCCATTCCTAAGTATATATGAGGGCCATCTCGTTCCTTTTACTGGAGAAGCCAGATAAAGATAATTTCCATCTTCCACAAAGGCAAGGGGAACAACCCTCTCACCAACTTTCAGCTCCAGGCTGCTGACGTCATAAATAGGCATCTTCCAACTTTTAGTGGCTTTGGGTTAATATTCATTGCTTTTCTGTCAAAAGACAAAGTCTATTTCTGATCAACAGAATGTAATTTTTAAACTGACAAAGCAAATAAAAATGGATTGAACCTTTGCATCAAGTATTCTCGAGGCGCCCCCTATTTCCTCTTTTCAACTGTATTCCTATGAAAACACCGGAACCAGTCGAAACGAACCTGAACAACTTCCTCATGTTTACAATCAGAGGCCGTATAAAGCCTCATCTTCAAAGTCCCTTTTTCTTCCTGATCCTTTTCCTGACGATCCGGAAAGAGCCATAAAAAGCAAGAGAAATTGCAATGAGTGCAGATGGCACTGTTATGAACGAATTGAAGTACCAGGGTGTGAATCCGTAGTTGTTCTTTACAAATACGTTTCCTGATAGGTTACTTATGCTTGTATTGCCCTGACCCTGTTCCGGGTAAGGGAGTGTGGAGATATTATATTGAAGTTTCCCAGGATAAAGATCGGACACGTTAGTGAAGGCATTTGCCAGGGATAAGCTGTCAACTGGAGTCGCCGGCAGCATATTCAGAAGTCCGTTGGTGAAGTTCAAGGGTGGCCGTATTGCTGTTCCAGTTGTATAAAGCCTGTTGAAGTTGAACATATCCAGCATCAGGTTTGAGTCCGACACGAGTGGATTTAACGCTGGCATGTTCCAGTTATAGTCTATGAAACCCAGTATTGATGTGTGGCTCATTATAGTGTTGGAAACATAATTCTCCTTTGCGTAAGGAGATATAAGAATGAAAGGCACCCTGAAACCCAACTGATGCCCATCCACTTTTGGTGGTGCAACCTGGTCGTAATATCCTCCCCCTTCATCGTAGGTGACCATTATGGCGGTGTTGCTCCAGTAACGGCTTTCCATAATGAGGTGAATAAAGTAAAACATCCAGATTTCCCCGGCCAGCATATTATACGGAGGATGCTGGCTGTATCCATAAGCGGCGCCGGAAATAGGTGAGATCCAGCTCACCTGTGGGAGCGTACCATTTTGCACTGAATTGTAGAAATTCCCCCAGGTGCCAATGTTGGAAAGATGTGAGGACATGCCACTGATGAAATCCAGCGGATAATTCCCAAGCACGGGAGTCTTAAGATAATAGGCCCAACTGACGCCATATGAATCCATTTCATTGAAAATAGTCTGATCATATGGCACATATGGGGGAGGTGTCAGCTGGTCTGCCTTTACCGGTGAAAAACCTGCGAGGCTGTACAGGCGGTTTGGCAGAGTCTCACTCAGTGTACTGCTGAAATACATATCTGCGATTGAGTACTGATGTGCAAAGTACCATTCCAAACCCATCTGTGAGGAAGTGAAATACCTTAGCGAGTTCGGGCCCGAATTATTAAGGAATCCATTCATGGAGCCATTGTTCCAGTCCGCGTGATAATTGAAGTATCCTTCATAGGGATCACCAGTTTTGAATGTGCCGTTGCTCACCGCTGTCAAGTTCTGTGCACTATTATGGACCAGCAAATTGTAAGGAACAGTTAAGTTCGGAGCCATGCTCCCATTCTGGAGTCTTCCGTATGTTCCAAATAAGTTGTCAAAACTGTGGTTCTCCATCATGATAATGACAAGATGCTTGATTGGAGTTTGAGTTGGCTGCGCAGCAACAGAAAGCTGCAAACCGCCAATAAGTATTACCGCAGATAAAGCTACTGCGAGGAATATGCGCTTTGTTGACATGACCTGATTACTCCAGTTCCTCTTCAGAAATCAATCCTGAATCTACCCTGGCAATGGAGCAAGATGGAAAAAACATTGATTGCCTTCCGATAATATTGGTCACCTTAGTTCTCTCGCAGTGCCTTGAAGAGCTGGACCGAATTCTTGGATCACGACTGATGTCGCCATTGTTTATCACCTTTCACTAGATTGGAGATGCCAGAATCTGTAACTTTTGCCACTGCGGAACTGTGCGAATGCGATTAGAATGGAAATAGTTTCAATGAGTATGGCAACGGACAGAAGGAATCTCTGCTTGCCATAACGCTTCTGAAATGAACGGATGACACGCAAGGACTCTCCGATGTTCCGAAATCCTCCCAGACTGATTGATGAATGCCAGTTGTTGTGCCTCTTGGACTGTATATGCCCGAAGTTTATTCTGGTGCGTTGCTGTAACAGGCTCCTGAAGCTGGTGGGCATTGAGTTGGATACTTCGATGCCCCGGGCATATACTATCCTTTTGCCTGAAGCATAAACCTGATGGCACAGGAATTCGTCATCATTGACGATCTCTGGAGAGAATAAGGGCATAGGGTGCCTCATAGCCTGAAATTCACCTCCACAGAAGTACTTTGAATGTGCAGAAGCCAGCTCCATGGTTATGTCATGTATCATCCACATAATTGAGCTGACCTTCTGTGGAAATGAATTACATGGGGAAGGCACAACTCTTGGGATAACCATCCCCACATCCTCATCAAAAAAGCCGGCAAGTTGTGTGAATATCGCATGTTCAAATCGGACATCGCCAGATACAAGGAATGTTATGTCAGAATCCAGGCGTTTCAAAGCCCTGTTATATGATTCTGCCTTTCCCAGCCTGTTTTTTTCAAAGAGCAGAACTACTTTGCCATCGTCTTTGTCCAACGCAGTTTCCTGTAAAGTGATTTCTCCCCCTATGGCAAGTACCACTTTATCAAGGGCCATACCTTCAACATTGTCCATTAGGTAATCAGCATCGTTCTGAGATGAGTAAGAGAAGAATATTCCAGCAGTATTTTTCATCAAAAGTCATCCCCTTTTTTCTTGAGATTGGCGTATTTCACTGAATCAAGGTAAAAATGCCTAAATCCTGTTCTGACTCTGAAGCATTTTTCAATATTCGTTTTCATTA
>JAJZZZ010000117.1 GCA_021797265.1 Thermoplasmata archaeon | reverse complement strand
GCTGATGGAAACAAACATACCTGGAATATATGCTGCTGGAGATGTTGCAACTACATTTAACAGAATAACCGGAAAGGAGATGTACATGCCCCTTGCAACGGGGTCAAACAAATCTGGAAGGATTGCAGGAGAAAATGCAGCAGGTGGCCACAAGGAATACCCCGGAATCACTGGGACAGAGGTTGTTAAGGTCTTTTCCCTGGAGGTCGGGAAAACCGGACTTGATGAAACAACTGCATCACATGAGGGTTTCGATGTGGTTTCTGCAACAATCACTTCAACTTCCAGGTCCTCGTACTACCCTGGCTCGCAGAAGATCACCATAAAGATTGTTGGTGACAGGAGATCAGGAAAGTTGCTGGGAGCGGAAGTGATTGGCAAGGAGGGCGTTGCTAAGAGAATCGATATAGTTGCAGCTGCGCTCTATTCCGGCCTCAGTGTTGAAGATATGACTGGCATAGACTATTCCTATTCTCCACCCTTTGCACCTACATGGGAACCCATACTGGTTGCAGCGGACGTATTGCTGGGAAAAATGCAGAAAATGTGAAAAGGCAACTTAAAGACACACAACTCCCCTGGAATGGTCATATAAACATTAAAATTTCAAATAATTTTTAATAAGGATTATTCAACACAAGGCCGCTTTATCAGTAGATGAATCTTTCAAAATTCGTGTTGAATCATAGAGTAATGATCATATCAATTTGGGTTATTGTTATACTGGCCATGACGCCAGCCATATTGGGATATTCACACTATCTAACTTATTCCAGTCCCAGCACAAATAACGAATCTACAGAATCCGCTAAAGTTCAGTCCATACTCCAGTTAGGCAATAAATCAAATTCCACGGAATTCATAATAGTAACTGAGAATCCGTATTCAAATCTCTCTGTCGTCAACAGAACACTGTTGCTCCAGAATAAAATTCAGGCAGGCCACATAGTGGATCTTGCCTCAACATCGTCAGTATTTTCAGCATATGCAGATTTCCTTAACGGAATTATCGGTTCAAGAGCCAAAATTATTGCACATCTGTATAATGAAACACTCATTAATGCTAGCATTATGTACAGTTTTCCAGCCTCATTTTATGCTAATTGGTCCGCATACTCATTCAAATATAATGATATATTCAAAGCCGCACTAATCTCAGGCTTAAATTCTGCTGACGCTTACGAGAAGAATTTCATTGGCGAATTAAACCTCACGGCATCCGCCAATAATGTTTCAGGCAGTATATCAGTATCAGAGCCAGTACTTGCAGTTAGGCAGGCCATATCAGCAGCATACAATGAAACGTTTCCAGAAAATATGATAACGCCATATAATCCTGGGAGTTTCATATCTTTCCAGTATCTGAATATCAACAATTATTCCATTAATATTGCGAATGCTGTAGCACAGTATCTTAAGCCCTACTATCCTGTAAGCGGCGACATAGTGAATGCATCACTGAATGGTGGCAATATAGGCCTCAGGTATGTCGAGGAATATGGTATCTCAGGGATACCATCGTTTATCCTTGACCAATACGTTAGCCCGGACAAGTCTTCATTCCTGGTAATTATAACATTCTCAGTGCCCTCAGGTTACATTGGCCCAAACGACTTCCAACCATCTGTTGCTGCCACTCCATATATTGAAAATGAGTCAAAAATAATATTTGGAAATGAAGCTTTGGTCACTGGGAACGGCCCTATCACAGAACAGACTCAGCAAGTGACCCAGAAATCCGCATATGTATTCGGGATTCTTTTTGTAATTCTGGCAATAGCAGTGTCAATAACCCTCGTGTCATGGAAGTCTGCCATCATTGCCCTCATTTTTGTATCCCTGGCCACCATTCTCGGTTATGTGTCAATATTCATAGCAGGTTTGTTACTCCATGGTGTAAACTATATCGTAAACTACACCCTTACTGCAGTGGCAGTCGGGGTATCCACAGATTACCTGATCTTCATTGCTTCAAGATACAGGCAAGAACTAAGGGAAGGGGCATCGCATGAACATGCAATAGAAACCGCCACCTCCAAGGCAGGAAGGGCGGTACTGGTCAGCGGCCTAACCGTAGGACTCAGCCTATCAATGTTTTCATTTATACCGGGCTTCATAAGCTGGGGGGTGGTTCTTCTTCTGGCCATCCTGATGATCGCTGCGCTGGAAACAACTCTTTTCCCTGCCGTACTCTCACTATTTGGGCCAGGCTTTTACACACGAAAATCAATTGCACAGGTTAAGGAAGGATATCATGCTAATTCAGCATTCCACAAAGCTGCAAAGTTTTCCTATAAAAGGAAGGTTGAAGTTATGGCAGTAGTTTTCATAGTTGGCCTTCCTGCAGCATATTTTTTCATTAATGTTCCTACCTCTTATAATTTCAACACGGGACTGCCAAACAGTTTACCGGCAGTTAGAGCTCTGAATGTTCTCGAAGAAAAATTTGGATCAAACCTTTTGTATCCCATACAGGTAATCCTTCCACTGAATGCCTCGGGGAACAATTTAACCCCATCAGAAAACCTTACCGTTGTTGAAACAACGTCTTACCTATTAAATTTCACTGGTGTCGCCAAGGTTATAGGACCCTATAGCAATGGAACATCGCTGTCGTACAACGTAAGTCCAGGGGCTTATTCGCTTGATAATGGAAAATACTTCTTTTATCTTGTGTATAGCACATATTCACCATATTCAGAGCAGGCAATAAAGCAGGTAAATGAACTAAGATCAAACCATTCAATCCTTGTTGGTGGTGTGACATCATCTGTCATAGATCAGGAGTCACAGAACGCTGTAATATATCCGGAACTTGAGATTCTCATAATTGCCGTGATATTTGCAGTGCTTTTGGTCTCATTCAGGACACCAAAATACGGTTTGATCTCACTTATTGGGGTATTCTTCAGCATATCGTGGACTACTGCCATACTCTATTTCATTTCCAGATTTTGGCTGCACCAGGCCCTAATATACCTAATTCCAATAATACTTTTCGTAATATTGATGTCGCTTGGCAACGACTATACAGTCTTCATAGTTTCAACCGTTAGGGAATATGAAATGAAAATAGGATTCCGGGAAGGCTTGCCGCGGGGAATGGCAAGTTCCGGGAAAGTGGTGACCTCGCTTGGGCTTATTCTTGCCACATCTCTCGGTTCACTGGCATTCATTCCAGATGGCTTCCTTCAGCAGCTTGGCATAGCGTTTTTTATATCACTTGTCATTGATACGTTCATAATTCGTACATTTTTCTTTCCCGCAATGCTGTCTGTTCTTCATAAAGATCAAGATTCAAGAATAATTCGTGAGGATTTGTGAGAATATGTTTGTTTAAGAATAGGATTTTCTTAAGGAGCAGACAGCCGGATCAAGGTACAGTGAGTTTCTCCAAGTCTTCAAATATTTCTTCCGGGTCCTCGAGGCCTACTGAGAGTCTGAAGGTATATTCAGAAAAGCCCACATCTTTTCTCTCACCCGATGAAAGTGACCTGTGAGACATTGTAGCTGGATGCGAAATGGTCGTGTTGACTCCGCCAAGGGTATTCGCTGCCTCAATTTTCCTTAAAGACCTGAACATTCTAGCTGGTTCTTCCCTCATGTTTGGGAGATCAAAGGTTATCACGCCACCAAACCCATGGAGTAGCCGCTTTGCAACAGCATGATCCGGGTGGCTCGTCAGTCCAGGATACCTAACATTATGGAATCTCCTGTCATTCTCAAGGGTTCTTGCCAGTTTTAGAGCATTGCTGTTTATCCTGTCCATTCTTATTTCGAGTGTCTTGATCCCCCTGATTGTGAGAAAAGCCGTGTTAGGGTCCATGGATGTCCCAAGTGTCCGGCGAAGATTATCAATTTCAGAGATCAACTCAGTGCAGCCAGACGCTGATCCACCTATTATGTCATTATGGCCGGAAATGAATTTGGAAAGACTGTGTATTACAATATCGGCTCCAAGTTTAAGAGGTTTCTGGCAAATAGGCGTTGCAAGAGTGGAATCTACAATGAGCTTGCAGCTTTCAGGCTTTTCTGCGGACAATCTTTCTATGTCATAGACCCTCAGGACCGGATTTGAGATACTTTCTACGAAAATAGCATCTGAAGATCTGGATGCAGCTAACAGGTTTTCTGTGCCAGGGCTTGACACTATCACTTTCACACCGAATCTAGCAAGGAAATCGGTGGCAAACCTGAAAGTTCTGGCGAAGCAATCTCTCGTAACTGCAAGAGTGTTTCCCGGCCTAAGGACATTGAGCAATGTTGTCGTGATGGCACCCATGCCGGAGGAAAACGGTGAAGTCATTTCAGCACCTTCAAGCACTGATATGATCCTGCCAAGTTCCGAG
>JAJZZZ010000116.1 GCA_021797265.1 Thermoplasmata archaeon | reverse complement strand
AGCAGATGGCGTTGAGGAAAAAGATTCTGGACAGGATGGCCGAAACCGGCATCAGAAGCTTTGACTTAGCCCGCAAAGTATTTGCCTTGCTGAAGACCAATGAAAAGCTCGTTCTGGACCAACTGGGTATTCAGTGATTATTCTCAGGCTGATGGTTTTCCCCATTCTGGGCTGCTGGAGAGGCAAACAACCTCTTCGATATATATGGGACGTATATGGTCTGGAGAACTATTGAAAACAGCACGATAAATGACACAACGACAGCTATTGTGGGACCATATTTCACCAGTTCAGCATTTTGAGGATTGGAAGATATTCCTACTGCATATGGCACGGTTGCCATAACCACAGATACTACTCCTCGTGGCCCCACCATGGAAAAAAAGGTTATTGTCTTAAGGTCTAAGGTCCTCTTGTTCCTCCTGAAAAGGGGGAGTAATGAGCCCAAGACTGCTAATGGCCTCGCCACAAGTATGACCAGAATGGTCATGGCAATTCCTACAAGGGCGTACTCGCTAAGCTGCAGTCTTGTGAGCATGCTTCCAAGTGCCAGGAAAATTATGGCCTGAGCCAGGAATGAAAGATTCTCCTGGAAATTTGCTTCCCGGTTCCAGAATATGCTCTTGTCAGAGAAGTTGCCCACAATTGCTCCAGTTGCAATTATGGCAGGAAAAGGCGTAAGTCCTGCAGCCTCAAGCGCAGTGAATTCAAGAATCACAATGCCAAGGAGCAGTCCTATGATGAGGTTCTCAAAGTTCAGGAAGCGATTGAGTATAATGACGCTGAAACCCACTATGATGCCGATAACGGCAGGTATGCTTACCTGGATAAGGAAGAAGACAATTGCACCGCCTACGACCCCCATGCTGCTCACCAGGCCTGAAAATCCAGAAATATAACTTGATGCCGGGTCTATGAACAGGATTGCCACTGAAACAAGTATAATACTGATTGGGTCATTGAAAAGGCTCTCACCGATAAGCGTACCTGAGATGTCGTCCTTTATGTTGATCCTTTTGAACATAGGGATGAGAGTTGCCGGGTCCGTTGGTGATATTATTGCCCCAAACAGGAAACCAATGCTCATTGGAGCGCCAAAAATGAGTGAAAACAGAGCTCCGCCCACCAGGGCAGTCACAATTACGCCGAGAGTGTCAAGCGATATGATTCTGAGGAGATGGCGCCTTATGATACGGAAATTCATGTAGTGGCTTTCGTAGTAAAGGATAATCATGACTCCCAGAAGCCCTATGCCCACATTGGCAAACTGGGTGAGGAAAGTTGAGGCAAACTGGTCATGGATAATTCCAAGCACCGGGCCAAAGAATATTCCAAGGATTATCAGTATGGGGATGTCAGCAACAGCAATTTTCCGGGAGATGGGGATGGCAAATGCTGCAAGAATCAAAATCAAGCTTATTTGCGTAAACTGGTTAATTGCTATTGCATCCATTTCTCCCCCACTCAGTCGTTCATTGAAACTGGCATTCTCCTCTTATGTTCAGAGCCCCTGTACAAGCCCATTACCCGTTGTTGCATTGGATCAACAGCCTCCTGCTTGCTGTCAAACAGTGTGACAATTATGTTGTCCAGCTCCTCGTATGTCATCCCTAGCTCGGATTCGTCAGTCTGTGATTCCCACAGACCTGCCGACGGTCTCTTGTTGATTATGCTTTTTGGTACATTCAGTGCGGAAGCCAACTCTCTAACATCCCTCTTAAGGAGATGCATAATTGGCTCAATGTCACACGCGCCGTCCCCATACTTAGTGTAATAACCAACTGTGTACTCGGAACGGTTCGTTGTTCCCACCACCATTCCATTGTTCACATTGGCCTGGTAGAAGAGGATGACCATTCTAGTCCTTGACTTGATATTGCCCAGGGCTTCCTTTGAGTTTACGCCAAGAAGTGTACTGAAAGAACTGATCACCGGTTCTATTTTAAGAGTCTCTATATTAACCCCGGAAACTTTTTCTAAAGCTTCCACGTCCTGGTAATCTGCCTTTGGAGTGAGGGCATCTGGCATGAAAAATGCACGTACATTGCGGTCAGGAAAGGCTTCTTTTAACAGCATTAACACCAGTGCACTGTCAATTCCACCACTGATTGCCAGTACTGGGGTTTTGCCGCCCATTTCCTTTTGCAGAAATGATGTGATTTTTTCAATCTCATTCCGAACCTGCATATTTGCTGATCGAAACTTTATCTGTGGTTAATAAATAAATATTCCCGCCATAGTGCGTTTGCTGATTTCGCTTGTTCACTGGTTCAGCGTCGATGAGAGAAAATAATAGTAGTTTCAGTTTAATAACGACTGCCGGAAACAATCGCAGTTAAATTCATTGAACTTCATAAAAGTTCCAAGTTATGAAGTTAATTTCTTTCTCTCTTCCTGATAGCCCATGGCCTGAAGCAGGTTCAAGAAAATCAGGGTGCTTGTAAGTGAGCCAACTCCTCCTGGAACAGGCGTTATAAGCTTCACAATATCTTTTATCTCATCGAATTTGGCATCCCCCACGACTTTTCCTTTGACTGAGTTTATCCCAACGTCGATTACAATAGAATCCGCTGTAACCATTTGTGGCCCGAGAAAACCGGGTTTTCCTGCAGCAACCACTATGACATCTGAAGATCTGCAGAGTTTCCCTATATTTCTTGTCCTGCTGTGGCACACTGTTGGAGTGAAGTTGCTGTTCAAAAGAAGCTGTGAAAGTGGCCTTCCAACAGTAATGGTTCTGTTGATGACTGCAAATGTGCTGCCCGATGGTATATTGAAGCTGGACACATATTCCATTACAGCCAGCGGTGTTGCTGCAACAAGGGCAGGCATGCCAGACATCAGCCTACCAAGGTTTTCATAGGTGGCCCCGTCTATATCCTTGTACCATGGTATCCTGTTGACCAGAGTCTTGTAATCAAGCTGTGCTGGAACTGGGGATTCGATCATGATTCCATGAACAAACGGATCCTTTACCATCTGGTCCAGGTGATCAACGACATCTTGGGTGGAGACTCCTTCATCCATTGTAATGGCCCTGGTTTCAACGCCCAGTTCAGATGCCTTCTTGAGTTTGGCGCGGAAGTAGAATTCCGATGCAGGATCATTGCCGATCCTCATTATTGCCATTGCCGGGGAGTTTCCCTTATCCCTTTCTCCGTTTATGGATTTAGTTATACTGCCCTTAATCCCTTCAAGAAGAGGTTTTGCCCCGGCTACTGTCATGAAGCTCAGCTCCAGTCTATTACGGTCTTGATCTCATTAGAGGGCTTCCTGGTGAATATTTCAGTATGTTCAGGAGACACTTTCTCAGTGATCATTGTTTCAAGTGCGCCATGGTACTGGTGCTTCCATCTTGTGATGTCCTGAATCGCCTTCTCGTAATGTATTCTTGAACCGTCCACGGATCCCACTATGGAAATATTGCGCTCTATAATGTAGTCTATATCCATGCCATCAACCTGTGTGCCTGGGGCCTTTCCATTAGTTCCGAACAGAATCAGTATCCCGTTTTCGTTCATTCTTCTCATGAACTTGAATATTGTGCCAGGGTCTCCACTAGTATCGATGACCAGGTCAAGCCCTCCCCCTTTCAGCGGATCCTCTTTGTTGTAGTTGTAGAAATTTATGCCAGCCTTGTCCATGAGTTCATTTTTGGTATCATCCAGGTCGTGCCTGTTGGTGACGTATGTCTGGAAACCGTAATCCATGGACTTCAGAGCATAAAGAAAAGCTTCACTGCCAGTTCCCACAATAAGATTTTTCTTCTCGTGGTAAGATCCGGCCTCATCAGTGTAAATTGATTTGCGAGAAATCAAGTCAAACATTTCAAAAGCTTTGCAGACATTTTTCAGTGGTTCGGTTAAGACTGCCACATCACCTATGCTTGGATCCGGTACTTTGACCAGGTACTCTGCGCTATCGCCAAATTCCTCCCTCATGAATCCATGCAATCCGGTGATCCCTGCTTCATGCTTGTCTCCGTCCGAGCAGTTGTCAGATCTACCAGCAAGGCAGTTGATGCATTTGCCGGGTCTTCTCACCATAGGTACAACATAGTCTCCTTTTCTGATTCCGAAGTTGTTTTTTGAGGCGTCCTCCACCACACAGAGACTTTCATGTCCAATTACAAGTTTGGAATAGCCACTGGGATTGTAAGCAAACGGCAACGCACCGTTAACTATCCCCCGATCAGTTCCGCATATTCCTGTGAGAAGAGGTTTCAATTTAACTTCGAAATTGTCCAGATTGAAATCAAGCTTTTCTAAATTAACTCCACCCGAGGGAGCGTTGGTTGTAATCCCTCTGTAAAAAGCCATATTGTGGTTATGGGATCAAAATATTTAAAAGTCAGGAATCACAGTTGGTGCCCCATTCTCATCT
>JAJZZZ010000115.1 GCA_021797265.1 Thermoplasmata archaeon | reverse complement strand
CCTTCCACGAATGAAAAATTCCTGCATATGTGGTCCCAGGTCTGCATTGCATGCACCGTAGGCTCCAATGGTTCAGTTGTGTATATGTCATCCAGGCTGGCACCATAAGACTGCCCCATCTTCAGGAGAAGTTCATGGTGTGCTGGGAATCTGCCCTTTTCACCATGCCACTCAGATATAATGTTGTCAATCTCGTAGTGGTGGACATCCTCAAAATCCGTGTTTGCAATGATCAGTGAACAGGACTTCACCCATTGCTTGAGGAAGTGGTGGTGCTCATAGGCATATCCTAGGAGAGTCCACCTGTCAGGCTTCTGCATTTTCAACAGAAATTGGTGAGGGGTTTTGGAGTAGAACTTCCCTATGAATTTCTCAATGATCCATCCCTTCAGGTCGCCTGTTTCAAAAACCCTCTTCACAAGGCTTTCAAATTCCTCTTTTGAAGTTCGGTTCCTTGACACGTACCTGTTGATCCATGTAATGTGGTCGGAATCCGTATTCTCCTGCATACTGTAAATGTGGTCAGCGAGTTCAGAATAGCCTCCACTTATGTAAAGAAGGCATGAAGGACACCTCATATTGATGCCAGTTTCTGACCATATTTAGCTTTTAACGTTTCTTCTCAGGAGACGGCTCAAACTGCAACGTCAGGTGATTTACGCCATATTTTCTCAGATAATTATCAATTTCTTTCCTCACAGGTTCAAGCTCATGCAAGCTGTTTTCCCCTGCCGCATAGACATGAACGGTGGCTACCCTGTAATGTCTGCACACATCCCAGATATGTAGGTGGTGGACCATAGGAAACTTTCCCTTGAGTGCTGCCTCAATCTCTGCAGCGTTGATATCAGTACCCTCCATGAGAAGCCTGACATTTCTTGAAATCAATTTCCAGTTCATTGAAATGGACACGGCAATTATCACAATGGAAGACAGGAAAAGCACAAGTCCGGAAGGGTAGAAAATCAGAATCAGGGAACCCCCTAGCGCCAGGGCAGTAGTGAATATGTCCTGAAGGGTATGGACACTCATGGTCCGGGTGGTAAGGTTTTCATCCCCATGGAGCAGGAAAGCGATAAACGGAAGGAGGAGTAGAGAGAGGACTGATGAATAAACCGTGTAAATGGGAGAATGTATGCTGGGACTGTAAATTTCCGGTATAGAAATGATGGCGGTATAGAGAAGCAAAAGGATAAATGCAATTATGAGGAGCACGCTTGAGAGGCTCTCGAACCTGTGGTAACCGTAGGTCAGTTTGCCTGTGGGCGGCAGCTGGACAATGCTGTATGAGGCGAGGGCAATGGTCATTCCGCCGGCATCCACCACACGATCGGAGGTTAAGGCCATTGAGATTGCATTTCCGCTTGCAATAAAACTCAGAAGGAACCCCAGAAAGAGAACCCAGTAAAGGGCTGTTGCTATTGCTACGCGGCTTCTCCTGCCCGCAGGGATCCAGTTCTCCATGCCACCAGATGCGATCTTTGATGAAATTGTTTGTTGAAATGGACTATGTCAAGATCCCGTTGATGGGGTATGACTTCCCGCCATCTGCTCCCCGTCTTTGAACTGGTTCACAGCTTCAACTGGCGGGCCTTTTTCCCTTAGGAGGGATCGCACAAGCCTTGTACGGCCCCGTTTTGCCTGAGATATGCATGCATTGATGTCCCTGTTGATCCATATGTGACAGGATTCACAGTATAACATGCGTCCGCTCTTTCGGGTATATGACCCACATTCCGGGCATCTGCTGCTTGTACCGCATGTTTCCTGGCATGTAATGCTGGACCAAGGGCTTGATTGCTCTCAATAATGTGCCGGAATACTATGTCATATGAAAGTTACTATTTCTGTGCCCATATGTGCACAAGTACTAGGTGCAGGTATCTGAGTGTCAGGAACCAGATGGAATCATGAAGTGTTGAAACCGATGTTGCGGCAAGCTTCAACTAAGAATGGACATAGTCTTGAAATGGAAAAATTGGGAAAAATGTTCAGATTGAAAAGAAGAAAATTTCAGGGATCAGGATACGCTTGCCTGGCCTGAGGTCTCTTCCAGGGACTTCCCTTTTGTCTCCTTCAGTGTGATCAGTGTAAGTACCGTTCCCATGAAGGAAATCATGGCAAGAATGGCAACCACGGATGGGGTACCCAGAGAAGCAGTCAGGACAGGTATGAGGAAAGTGAATATTCCAGCCCCGAACTTGGCCGTACCTGCAGATATTCCATGCCCGGTTGTCCTTATCTGAGTCGGATAGAGCTCTGTGGGAAAGATGAATGTGGTGGTATTGGGCCCTATATTCCCGAAGAGGAAAGAGATGCCGTACACTGCCAGGAATAATGGAAGAACAGTCTGAAGGTATCCAAGCCTCAGGGCAATTATGAGGTAGGCCATTCCCATGACCAGGAAACCGATCCACTGAAGGGCCTTCCTGCCCACTCTGTCAATGAGCCCAACTGCAATCCAGTAGCCCGGGACTTCGAAAGCCAGTGCAATTATGGCATTTCCCAGGGCAATGTTCTGGATCCTGGCTGTAAGTGTAGCTCCGCCTGCAAGGCCGAAAGACGTGAGGAAAAGGCCGTTGTTGATGGAAGTACCGTAGAAAGCCATATCGAAGAGGAACCAGGAACCGGCTGTCCCCACGAGGAATATCCAGTATTTCCTGAGGAGGGCACCATATTTTGGCCTGCTAACCTTGACCATTTCATTTACAGGTCCTGCCTCTCCGGTAACTTTCTCAACTACCTTTGCAGTCTCCTGAACATCGCCCTTTACATGAAGGGAGTACCTTGGAGTCTCACTGATCTTCCTTCTAAGGTAAACCACTCCAAGAGCCGGTACAGCACCGAACCCGAGCATGAACCTCCATGCAATGTCCGTTGGCATGAGGTGCACTGAAACCAATCCCACAAGGGCACCAAAAAGGAGCCCGAATCCCTGCATTGCGAAGACCATGGAAACCATCCGCCCACGGTTCTTCATATTGGCATATTCGCTCATAAGCGTGGAGCTGATGGGGTAGTCCCCACCCACGCCTATTCCCAGGAGAAACCTGGATACTATGAGCATGCCCACATTTATGGAAAGCGCGCTCACAACGGCAAACACAATCATTATCATCAGTTCTATTCCATACACGGCCTTTCTGCCAATCCTGTCAGCTATCTGCCCGAAGAGAATGGCGCCTATGAATGCACCGAACAGAGCGGATGCACCTATGAGGCCGACGGTGGTGGAATCGGAGACATGGTAAACGGCCTCTATTATGGGGAGTGCAGTGCCCAAGATAAAGAGGTCATAGGCATCTGTGAAGAAGCCCATCCCTGCCACGAATATGGTTTTGAGGTGAAACCTGCCGCTCGGGGCCCGGTCCATCTTTCCAAGCAATTCACTGGCGCTGGATTTTTCCATGTAAATAATAAAATGTAATTCAGTATCAAATAGTGTTGCCTAACAATACAGGTTCTTTACAAAAGGCGAAGGGAAAACGAGACAAATCACCTTCAAAGTGTTCCAAACCAGCTAAACTTGGTACAGGCAGAATGTCCCTTCCTAAACCAAAGTCTAGAAAAAATGCTTCTTTTCTGAAAGACAGATTAAGAAAATAAATACAAAAGATGTTGAAATTTCAAAAAAAAGAAAAAATGGTTGGCTTATTCCAGCTTATGCGCCACTTGAAGCAAGCAAGCCGTTTTCGCCGGAACTCTCTTCCAGGTCCTTCTTCTTGGTCTCAGGCAGAAGGAATACTGTTAAGAGCAATCCCATTACAGAAAGCCCTGCCAGCACAAGGAACAGGCCGGACTCAGTTATGGCTCCGATGATTGCAATGTTCAGGAATGTGCCAACAAATGCCCCGATTTTGCCTCCAGCTGCGGATGCCCCGCTTCCGAATCCCCTGACCTTGGTTGGAAACACTTCAGGCGGATAGATGAAGGTAGTGACATTGGGCCCGAACTCTATGAAGAAGTAGCTGATTCCATAAAGCGCCAGGAACTGCACAACATATGAGGCTGACAGGAGCTGGTGGAACATTCCGAGGATTCCAAAGCTTACTGCCATGGCCGCAAAGCCAATCATCTGTATGGTCTTCCTTCCTATTTTGTCGATGGTAAATGTTGCAATCCAGTAGCCCGGGAATGCCGCCACACCGAAGATGATAGCCGAGTAGGTCGTGGTCATTATGAGGTGGTGCAGTCCTGTTACTGTGGATGGCACAAGAGCTCCAAGCATTGTGTTGGACATGATGGAGTTACCGTAAAGAGCCCAGTCCATGAGGAACCAGGATCCTGCTGTTCCAAGCAGTGTAAGGGCAAATTTCCTGTTCTTGAGTATTTCAATCCAGGATTGCTTGACCACTCTGTCTTCGCCTGTTGCTGTGGTCTTCATGCCAGTGAGCTTCTGCCAGTTGCTGACAGCGGTTTTCCCGTCTCCCTGGACTCTCAGTGAGAATTTCGGGGTTTCGGG
>JAJZZZ010000114.1 GCA_021797265.1 Thermoplasmata archaeon | reverse complement strand
AATCATGCTGTTGGGTAAGCCTGAAAATTGAGTTTTCATTAAGCAAAATTAAAATCCTAATTGCCTTTTGAGGCATCTGGACGGCCCTATAAATGACAATAGACCTGGAACAGCTCAGAACATTCTGCGATCTCTACCTCACGAAGAATTTTACAAAAACAGCTTCCAATCTTGGTATCACAGAATCAACCGTTAGCTACAGAATAAAGGAACTGGAGAAATTCTTTGGGCAGAAACTTTTCAACAGGCGGTCCAATAAAACTGTGGAAACTACTGAGTTCGGAAACTCATTCTTCGCGGAGGCCAAAGAAATAATCTCCATGATTGAGAAATACAGAGAAGTGGGGGAAAAAGGAGAAATGATGGGAACCATCAAAGTGTCAGCGGGCGAAATAGGTGGGGTGTTCCTCCTTCCCCCCATAATAAGGGCGTTCGAAACCAAGTTCAGGAAAGTCCGAATAAAAATTGAGATAACAAATTCCCTCACTACCCTGAAAAAGCTCAGCGAAGCCGAATGTGATCTCGGAGTAACTGCAAGTATAGATTTTCAACCCAACCCATATCTGCGAAATATTCAGGTTCATAAACTCTTGAGACTCACCTACGGGGTCATAACCCCGGTCAATCACCCTCTTGCTGACAGGGAATCAATAAGCGTAACCGAACTCATAGGCCTCCCGTATATCTCCAGAGATCAAAGTTCAGGTTCTCACAGGGAAATCTTGAAGATTCTGTCGGAGAAAGGAATCAGGGAGAGTGACCTGAATGTCGTCTGGAGGTTTGACAATTCTTCTTCTGTGATAAATGCTGTCACAGAAGGTCTTGGGCTTTCCATTGTAAGCAGAATCCAGGCATCGAAATATGTACAGGGGGGCCTCATCAAGTTCATCCCCATTGATACGAACGTTGAATCGTACCTGAATCTTCTGGATGTGTGGAAGGGATCGAACCGTATAGTCAATGCTTTCATCAGTTTCATAGAGTATTATGTGGCAACCTCCACAATGCTGTTCTAGGACTCAAGCAGTTCTACTGTTGTGAGTTTAAAGCAGTCAGTGAATTGCAATGCAATAGTTCAAAATGCATCCGGAAAGCTTTGCTCCATATTTCCCTGTACTTTCTGAAATAATGTCTGCAGTTTAAATGAATCGTCCAATTATCTGACACGGGTTTACAATGCGGTATTGTCATTATTCGTATTGTCATATGATGCAAAATTTCTATTGATATGTTAATTGCACAAAATTCTTATATTGATACCTTATGGCTTTCTTGATGGAAACTTCAGATAGCACAAAGAGAGTTGGTGTTGGAGCGAGACTCGACCGTTTGCCGAGCAGTAATTTGCAGCGCCTGTTTATAAGTCAGCTTGGGATAGGCGTCTGGTTTGACCTCTTTATCCTGTTCACCGGTGGCCCCCTGGCACTGCCCATTGCAAAAACATTGAATGTGAGTAGAGCCACTGCAACGTTCTACGTTGCTGCATTTCCATTTATCGGGGCTTTTCTGGGGTCTATTATTTATGGTATCCTTGGAGACCGTTATGGACGAAGAATAACGTTTCTGACGAGCCTTCTGGGATTTGGTGTATTTTCTATTATCAGCGCTTTCTCAACGAATATCTACGAACTGGGTCTACTCAGGTTTGTATCCTATCTTAGCGTTGGCGGGGAAATTGCCATTGTTGATACCTACGTAAGTGAATTCATAACAAGGAAAGGCAGAGGGAACTGGCTATCATGGATGTACACCCTGGCATGGACTTCCTCTCCTGTTGGAGCGCTTTTAGTTTATCTGTTCGCTCCTGTAAATTATGTACTTCCAGGCTGGAGATGGGTCCTGCTCATAAGCGGAATAGGTGGAATTGCAGCATGGCTTTACAGATTCAGGCTTTATGAGTCACCCAGATGGCTGGAAAGCCACGGAAAGATCAAGGAAGCAGACGAAACCATGGATAAGATTGAGGAGAGGGTAATGAAAATGAACAAAATAACCACTCTTCCTCAGGCGGAATACGTGCCATACACCACAAAGGAAGATAAAATGCCTCTCAGTGATCTTTTCAAGGGAGAATACAAGGCAAGGACCGTGATGATCTGGATACTTCAGTTCCTTCAGGGAGGAATGAGCTTCATCATCGGAACACTTGCACCACTTGTGCTGGTTGCCGCGGGTTTCACAATAATACACAGCCTTCTCTTCACAGTGGTAATAGACACAGGATATGTACTTGGTTCACTGGCAGCATCATTTGTCCTGGACAGGTATGACAGAAAGGCGGAGATCATTGTGTTTGCACTGCTTCTTGGCCTGGATGGTTTCGCGTTCTCTCTGATCCACATAGTGGGACTGATACTGTTCTTTGGCACGGCGTACACATTCCTGGACAACTTCTTCAATAATTCCTGGCATATCTACCAGGCAGAGATCTACCCCACAAGAGCCAGGACAACCGGAACAGGCGCAGCATTCTCGCTCAGCAGGATAGGCACATTCATATTCCTTTCAACTTTTGTTGTTTTACTGGATGCATATGGCGCAGTACCGGTATTTTCAATAAACTTCATGTTTGGAATAATAATAGCTGCGGTTGTGTTCATCCTCGGGCCGAAGACAACGGGGAAGGTACTTGAACTGATTTCCAAGTAACCCCCTTAACCTTTTTTTTTTTTTGATTTTCCTTGAATATTTTTTCCACGTCTGGTAAGTCTGTTCGTTCCTGCTTTTCCTCAAAACAGAATAGCTTCCCTGCATCTCTCGTATCTGTTGACAAGCAGCGGGTAAATTAAAATTATAAGGGCCACAGGGACTTTAAAAAAATTGGTTCATCAGACTTTCATGTGGGTAAGAACTTGACGTTCATATTGTTCCACTATGAATTGGGCTTTCCTAGAAGGGTTATCGGTCTGAATGGATTAGCACTCGGCTGGAATCGACACAGATTCAGTAGAATCTAGATAATTCCAGTTAGACTTTCGTATAACAACCCACACAAAAGTGTGAAGAGCCAAAAAATTTATCCCGGTTGTCGGCTCCGATGTGTAAAGAAGAGACCGTCGTTTTCAGTCGAACAGCTCCACTATTTCAGTGAGGTCACTTTTTTTCTGAAAATCACGCAGGTAGTCCCATATTCTTGCAGCAACATCTTTTCCCACAACCGGATCAACCAGATGGGAGAACTTGAGATGAACATCGTTTTCATCAAGATGCTTTGATGGGGTTTCCGGTCCACGATTCAGGTCAACAGTTTCGGTCTTTCCATTTTTGTATTTAACTTCTATTACTGTCTGGCCTCTGTTTATGTTCTCCTGGGAATGCACCTTTATCTTCTTCCTTATTTCGAGGGTTGTTTGATCCTTCACGGCCTTATCGGAGAAATGTTCTGGATAGAGGGGACCGTGAGCAAGGGCGGCGGCAATGGCATGTGTAACACTGAATTTGGATTCCAGGCCTGTCTTTGGCTCCATTATGCCGGTAAGTACCAGCACGACCGGGTTAACATGGACATCCACCCTTTCAACATCGTCAAATGCAATGTTTTTCTCCCTCATTTTTATGGCCGCATCTATCCCCGGGTGCAAAACCACGCCGCAGGGATATGGCTTGAGGTAATTGTCAAGGACATGCCATTTTTTTCCAAGGTCCATTGTAACGAGGTCAATTTCACTTGATCTTGATAGGGAAGCTGCAAATGTCTTGATGATGTTCTTCGAAATAGTAACCCCATTTCTGGAGGCTATTGCGCTTATTATTCCCTCCGCAGCTGACCTGCCAACCTGAAAACTCTTTGTAACGGTTCCCCTGTTGGAAAGAAACCCGGTGGCAACGGTGAGTCCCTGGAGGAAAGACGATGAAATTTCATCCCTGCTGGAATGAAACATGATGGATGCAGCGGTCCCGGCCGCCGAGGTCCCGTAAAGGGAAGTGTTATGCCAGTCGGAGTACCTTTCATCCAGCCCCACTCCAAGTGCAAGCCTTATTGCCATCTCCATTCCGACGGCTGAAGAGTAAATTACTTCGGAGCCTGATCCGGAATTTTCAATCCCAACTGCCAGAGAGCTTGGTATAACTGGTGCACTGGGATGAACAATTGAGCCAAGGTGCGTGTCATCAAAGTCCAGAAGGTGGGAAAGGCCTGAATTCGCCCATGCGGAGCTTATCAAACCAGATTTTTTCCCGGAGCCATAGATGGGGTAGTTTCCCATTTGAATTTCCCGGCAGGAATCTATGATGTTTTTAGACTGCGGATAAGCATTGGCCCCGATTGTCACTGCAAAAAAATTCAACACTGCCAGCCTTGTTCTTTCTTTTACATCCGCCGGAAGTGTGGAAAAACTGTTACTTGATGCGAATTCACCGATGTCATCAGATTGCATCCTTTAGAATATTGCTTCAATATTTAATTCTTATCCTGAAATTGAGCTAAAATTTAGATTACGAATTCCGGGTTTATATTTACAATT
>JAJZZZ010000113.1 GCA_021797265.1 Thermoplasmata archaeon | reverse complement strand
TACGAGTATTGGCATCTGTCCTGATAACATCTGACTTTCACCTCAAGTAGGCAGATAAATATGTTCTTCAATATAAACTTTTTTAATCGGTCTTCTTCTGTAAAAGAGATTTGCATTACATCTTTTCAACATTTTCGTTGATATCCCTTAGTTTACGCTCCTTCATGTGCTCCGACTTCAGCCGCCCCAGTGCATAATCAGATGTGTCAACAAATTTGAGAAGTGAAGAAAGCTCGGGATGGACTGACTTCACGGCACCATACATGTCGGATGCTATTCGCCTCAGATCGTAGTGGGCCTGGGGAGTGGCCCTGAGCTCACAGAAAAATGTCAGTTCCCTCAGGTTCAGGTATGCCGAAACCGGATATCTGTAGGCGTACGGGACTGAATACTGGGCAATCATGGGCCCATCCTTCTTCACGATTGCTTTCCATAGTTCCTTGCCTCTCTGCATCAGCTCATGGAATTCGCCGGAGTCCTGGAACAGATCAGGCGTGTCATAACCATACAGCGCGGTGAGAGGTTTCCTTACAATGCTGATGAACCTGTGCCTCTGAAGGTCTCTGAATGCACCATAGTTTGTATTGATCTGGAAGAGATACCATACAGACTCAAAGGCCCTATGCAGCTTATGCCTCCGGTTTTCCCTCATATCAGCAAGTCGCCTTATTTTTTCACCGAGCATATGGTCCTGCATTTCTCCGTTGGAAAGCATCAGAGTCTGAAGATCGCCGTATCCGCACGAGAATTCATAAATGGAGAGGGACCGAACCAGTGCCTTTCTCCGGTCATCAGATTCCAGGAGAGTGACGGTTTGGGGCTGCGCTGTGACATCAAAATCCGGCTGGGCACTGAAATTTGCCAGTCCCGACATATAACTTATGAGCTCCTTACCATGATCTGAGACTGCAGATTTAAGCAGTTCCGGGAGTTCTGTGCTGAGTTCTGAATAAAGCTCAGATGCAAGTTTCACAGCTTCCGGAAGTCCTGTGCTCTGAAGTTTCTGGATGAGATTTATGAAAGATCGGCCATTGCCAGAAATGCCTATGTTTGTCAGTGTGGAGCCGGGAAGGAGGAACCTGAGATCGTCAAGGGCCCTGGCTCTTACTGCCGAATTGTAGGATTTTTCCATGGTTTTCCTCTCCATCTCACCGGCATCTGAGATCTTCATTGTGGAAGGCCCCTCTGAAAATAGCATGCCATCCAGCGGGAATTTCCTCTTGAAAAAATTCTGTGCCGCTTCATAATTCCTGGAATAGAAGTCGAAAAGATCGTTGCAGTACTGCTCATAATCTGCCGCATTTGGTCCGGTGATGCCAGCGGTTTCGGCATCCATGAACGGGTATCTGCCCGATGATTTCCTGTCATACCGGACATATCTGGACGATTTCTCAAGGAAGGATAGGCCAACCCGCAGTTCCTCCATAATCTTGCTTGCTATGTTGCTCACGTTCTGGACTGCAACCTGCGCGGTCACCAGTTCAGCGATGGATTCGTCCCCATATTCAACGAAGACTCGCCTGTAGAAATCTTCTCCTTTTTTCTCATTTCCGGAAAATTCCTTCCGGTAAACATCCCTGATATCCAGTTCGGATGCCCGGCTGTACCTGGAAAGAAGTGCGCCCCTGTCTATCATCCGGTCAAGCTTAACCAGGAAAACATTTCTGTCGTAGTTGGAAAAATCAGTCACAAAAAAAGAATATGGGAAAGTTGTAAAGAATTTTTGCTTATTCCTTCGCAGGAACAAAATAGACATCTGTAGGACTTATCTGCAGATTCCTCCGGAACCTTGCCTTAACCTTCATGCCTATCTTGATATCCTCCTGGTCTGCACCAATGAGCCTGGCCATGAAGAGCGAATCCACCCCGTCAAATTCAACCATTATGAGGTTGAAGGGAGTTTCAGGCAGGAATTTCTCACTCCCGAAATAGCAGGTGGTGTAAGTGTGCACCCTGCCCTCATTGGGAAGCTCATACCAGTCTGTCTCGGAGCCACACATCATGCAGTGTCCCCTGGGAGTGGCGTATGTGTATCCACACTTGCGGCATTTGCTTCCCATAAGTTTCTTCTTCCCCAGTGCCCTGAAAAATTCCGAATCCTGTGCATAACTGTGGATGTAGTCTATGTCATAGTGCGACTTGACTATGAGCGGATCCACGTTGTATACTTCTGTTCCTTCCTGCGTCTCAGGCATCTTTGCATCATAATCTATTGTCATTTTACCGCCTCCATTATTGAAACTGTAACGTAAGTCCCTGTTCCTGCATGGCTGTGTATGAGCCCGCGCTTTGCATTCTTGACCTGCAGTGTGTCGTCCTTGAAGTGTTTCTTGATAGAGTGCTGGAGCTGCCAGAACATAAACACTGACTGCATGATTCCGGTGGCACCCACCGGATGTCCTGAGGCCAGCAGTCCGCCGGACGGATTTACAGGAACCTTCCCATTAAGTGCGGATTTGCCCTCCTCGACAAATGAACCGCCTTCGCCATACTTGCACAACCCGAGGTCCTCATACGTCTGTACTTCCGATGATGTGTACGCATCATGAAGTTCAACAAGGTCAATCTCATTGAGCGGGTCAGTGATGCCGGCGGCTTCATATGCCTCCTTGGCGGCAGTCCTGCCTGCCCTGAATGAGTGCACACCGGGGTATTTGAGATTGCGGTAGTCAGATTCCTTCTCGTTTGCCAGGAGGGGAACCTTCTGGAATGGCCTGTCTGAAAGACGCATGGTATCTGTGCCCGTTCCTATGCTCTTGACCAGAACGGGATTGTCGCAGATTTCGAATGCCTTGTCCTCTGATGCCAGAATAGCAACAGCTGCGCCATCAGACATTGTGCAGACATCAAGCCTTGTGAGAGGATATGATACCATGGGGGAATTCCTTACATCCTCCACGGTGAGTTTCATGGGGCTCTGGGCATAGGGGTTATGAATCGCATTACCGTGATTCTTTATTGATACCTTTGCAAGCTGTTCAACAGTGGTTCCGAACTCATGCATATGCCTCACTGCCATCATTGCATAGTAACCTGTATAGAAACCGCCAACAGGGTAGTCGAAATTGGTGTCGCTTGCAAGAGCTATGAACTCATTGCCTTTCCATGTGTTCACATGCGACATGGTTTCAAAGCCATAGACTGCACAGACATCCATACGTCCCGATGCAACCTCCTCGTAGCCTGTCTGGAATGCCAGGCCACCGGTGGCTCCTCCACCCTCAACCCTCTTGCTTGGTTTCGGTGTCAGTCCGAGATAATCCTGAACCATGATGCCTGCCATCAACTGGCGCTGAAAATGATCTGAAAAATAGGATGCCACAGATCCATCAATATCCTTCAGGTCAAGATGGATATCGTTGGTAGCATAATCGAAGGCCTTTTTCACCCTTAACCTGAAGTCCATTTCCGGCGTTGCCTTTGCAAATTTTGTCACACCGCCGGAAACCATGTATACATTCTGTCCCTTGTGTTTCATAATTAACCTATTTCGCCATAGGTCTATTTCTAATTAAATTTACTCATCTGATATATCGGCCGTGATTGCAAACATATTTGAGTATTCTTGATCTGTGGTAGCGCATTAAGATGAAGCTCATAGTAATTGGCGGTTCGGGATATATTGGCAGCAACATTGCTCTAAACATGCATGCAGATGCAGTTGCATACTATTCCAGAACGAGAAATAAGGAACTGGACTCAAAGGGTGTTCAATGGATAGAGGGCAGCATCCTGGATGCTGAGAAGTTGGCGGAAGCCGTGAAAGACTACGACACAGTGGTGGATGCGGCTGGCGTTGACAGCGAGAAAAACCAGAAATTTTTCGATGTCCATGTGACCGGAATGAAGAACATCGTTGAACCACTGCTGAAATATGACAGTGGGCAGCGGCTCATTCACATCTCTTCAATCAACGTATACTATGGACAGACCGACTATCTCAGGTCCAAGGGCATTGCAGAAGACAATGCAGCCAGAGTTAAGAACCACCTCAACGTGAGGCCGTCAGTTGTATTTGGAAACAATGATCATTTTGTGCCAAGGCTTTTCAAGCTTGCAGCTGATTCCCCGTCAAAGCTTCCGGGAGACGGGAACATCTCCCCTGTTCACATCCTGGATCTCATCAAGGTAATAGAATCAGCAAAGGACCTGAAGGGAGCAGTGGATGTCAGCTCAAGAGAGAAAATATCATTTGCAGAAGCTGTAAACCTGGCCAGGGAAAAGACCGGCAGGACCCCCGTAAGAATTGTTGAAAAGGGAATGGGGTACGGAGGTGCGGTGGAGAAACTAAAGGAAACAAGGATATTTGAAGAATATGAGATAGACAGGTATCTGATGAACCTGTACAGGGAAAACACTTACATTGACAGATACGTGAAAGAGCCTGTTCTTTTCACGAACTACATAAAACAGTACGATCTCAAAGCATAACGTGGCCTATTGCTTCCCTGTATACGAAGGTCGCAAGCTTTCCCAGATA
>JAJZZZ010000112.1 GCA_021797265.1 Thermoplasmata archaeon | reverse complement strand
TGCTCTTCAATCAGTTTCGAAAGGATGTTTGAAACATTCTGAATGGAAACCTGAGCAGTGACAAGTTCTGCAACAGATTCATCCCCGTACTCCAGGAAAACGCGCCTGTAGAAATCCTCCCCTCGCTTTGAGTCCTTTTCGAATTCCTTATGGTAAACATCCCTTATGTCTAAGTTTGAGGTCCTGCTGTATCTGGAAAGAAGGGCACCCCTGTCTATCATTCTTTCCAGCTTGACAAGAAATACATCGCCGTCTGAATTTGAGAATTCGGACATAATTGACCCATATTCCTGGCGGTAAAGAACTTTTGTCAGGGGGCATCAGGTACGAAGTAAACATCGGTAGCCGAGAATTGCAGATTCCTTCTGAATTTCACCTTTACCTTCATGCCTATTTCTATATCTTCCTCGTCAGCCCCTATAAGCCTCCCCATGAAAAGTGAGTTCACACCTTCAAATTCAACCATTACAAGATGGAACGGAACCTCATTCAGGAAACTTTCACTGCCAGAGTAACAGGTGGTATAGGTGTGGATCTTGCCCTCGAGAGGCAACTCATGCCACTGAGTTTCAGAGCCGCAGAACATGCAGTGGCCTCTTGGGGTGGCATATACGTATTCGCATTTCCTGCATCTGCTTCCCATGAGCTTCCCCTTGCCAAGCTGCCTGAAAAATTCGCTGTCCTGCCCGTAGCTATGGAGATAGTTTATCTCATAATGCTCCTTGACGATCAGCGGATCCACGTTTGTAACTACCCTAGAACCTTCAGTTTCCTCTATCCTTGCCTTCGGATTGATGGTCATCTTACCGCCTCCATTGCAGTCACAGCTTCATATGTTCCCGTTCCTGCATGTGTATGGACTATGCCTTTCCTTGCATTGCTTACCTGGGCCTTTTCACTGCCGAAATGCTTCTTTATGGAGTGCTGAAGTTGCCAGAACAGAAATACTGACTGCATAACACCTGTAGCACCGATTGCATGGCCGGCACCTATGAGCCCTCCTGAAGGATTGACAGGAATCTTTCCACCCAGCAGTGCCTTGCCCTCCTCTATGAAACTGCCTCCCTCCCCATATTTGCATAAACCCAGGTCCTCGTATGCCTGAAGTTCAGCAGAAGAGTAAGAGTCATATGCCTCAACTATGTCTATTTCATCAGAGGGATCCGTTATTCCGGCTGCATTATAGGCTTCTATGGCCGCCATCCTACCTGCCCTGAATGAGTGCACCCCCGGATAACGAAGGCCTGAATAGTCAGACTTCTTTTCATTTGGAAGGAGCGGAACCTCACCAAAAGGTCTGTCGGAAAGCCTCATGGTGTCTGTTCCTCCACCTATCCCGCTTATCCTTACAGGGTGATCACATATCTCAAATGCCTTTTCCTCTGAGGCAAGGATAGCAACTGCCGCACCATCTGACATGTTGCAGATGTCCAGCCTTGTAAGAGGCGTGGATACCATGGGTGAATTTCTTACGTCTTCCACTGTCAATTTCATGGGACTCTGGGCAAACCTGTTATGCATTGCGTTTGCGTGGTTCTTCACAGATACCATTGCAAACTGCTCCACTGTAGTTCCAAATTCATACATGTGCCTGCGTGCCATCATCGCGTAGTATCCAGTATAGAATCCGCCAACAGGATAGTCAAAGTCAGTGTCACTTGCCAGGGCTATGAACTCGTTTCCTTTCCATGTATTGACCTGTGACATTGTCTCAAAGCCTAAAACTGCACAAACCCCCATCCGTCCTGATGCTATCTCTTCGTAACCTGATTGAAGAGCTAGGCCCCCAGTTGCGCCACCTCCCTCTAGTCGCTTACTGGGCTTGGGATTAAGCCCCAGATAATCCTGTACCATTGCCCCGGCCATTACCTGGCGCATGAAGTGGTCTGAAAAATAGCATGAAACAGAACCATCTATATCGGAAACAGTGAGGTTAATGTCATTCAAAGCATAATCAAAAGCCTCCTTGACCCTCAGCCGAAAATCTCTTGAGGGGTCGGCCTTTCTGAACTTTGTTACCCCTCCTGAGACCATATAAACATCTGATGACTTTCTGGACATTCTATATCAGGCTTCAGATTATAGATTTCATAATTAATATTGCGCATCCCGCCTGATGCAAATTAGGCCAGGCATTCTTCAATGAATCTTTCATTCACTGTTAACACCGTATCAACAGATGGATGCCTGAAAATTCCTGCATCGGTCACAAGGGTTCCAATCTTCTCAACAGGCACCATTTCAAACAGGTTAACATCACGGGAAGTCCCATGAATCGTTGTTCTGAACATACTTTGGTCAATGGATTTCATACTGGAGAATTTGTAGCTGGATGAGACCACAAATACAGGTTTTTTCATATATTCTGCTGTAAGAAGAAGTGGAAGTGTGCCCACTTTGTTTGTAAAGAATCCGTCCGAGTAGAAGCCATCAGAACCTGTCAAGATTAAATCTGACTCAGCAACATACTGACCGATGGTTGCATCCTCAATCATTTCAACATCAGTCAGTTTTCCCAACTCATTCATGAACTTCTCAGACTCGTTTCCAGGCCTGGATTCCATCAGATAAACCTTAACTGGCTTTATCACATTCACCATGTTTAGGACTTCGCTGCTCCTGCTTATAGTAAGAACTGTGGCAACATTCTCAAGTTTCATGAAATTTTCATGGAGTGATGAACGGGAACGCTCCAGATAAGACCGAAGGGACTCAGCTATCTGGATCCGCTTCATGCCAAGATCTGAACTCTTTTTAAGGGCATCTGAGATATTGTTAAGGCTGCCCATTCCTGGCCTTATCGAAAGCAGATCTTCCAGTAATTTATCAATTGGGATTTCATTTGATGATTCAATAAGGTCTATGCCCCTTCTGAAATACCAGGACGAACCATCCGTGTAATTGTGGATCATCGTCTGGAGTATTTCGTTATATGATTCAACTGCCATAATCTGTTGTTATTAGATTGTACTTGTAAACCTATTTGTCATAAATTGAGTTTCTATTGGCCTATAAGTGCAATTTTTTATTCCTGGTGCTAAAAGTAAAACAACCTAAGCTGGAAAATATATATTAGGAAACCAGTGCTCCCCTATCTGTATCATGAAGGTTTTGGTCATAGGTGGATCAGGCTATGTTGGTCGAAACATAGTTAAATTGATCAGTGCTGACGAGGTAAAATATTTTTCAAGGAGCGAAAACAAGGAATTGAAGGATGGCGGATTCCAGTGGATTAAGGGAGACATAACTGTCCCCGAACAGGTTTCGGAGGCAGTAAAGAACTTTGATACTGTTATCGACGCTGCCGGTGTCGAATCCCCTGGTGACCAGGCATTTGCTGTCAACGTCAACGGAATAAAGAACATAGCAGCCGCACTGAATAAGAATGACACAAACCAGAGGCTTGTTTATCTCTCTTCAATCAACGTCCATTACGGAACAACAGATTTCCTCAGAACTAAGAGAACCGGCGAGGATAATGCAGCCCTTGTGAAAAACCATCTAAATGTTAGGCCATCCGTAATCTTTGGAAATGGTGACCTCTTCACCTCAAAGATACGGAAGATTACCTCAGATAATTCTCTGGGAAAACTTCCCTCTGGTGGTTCACTTTCTCCAGTGCATATTGAAGATGTTGTAAAGGTTATCGAGGCAGCCAAGGATTTAAGGGGTGCCGTAGACATCTCTTCAAGAGACAAAATTTCACTGGCAGGAATCATAAACCTTTCACTGGAATTACAGAACAAAAAAACAAGGAAGATTATAGAGGGGAAGTTTGGCTGGAAGAAAGCTGTTGAGAATCTCAAGTCGCTATCAGTATTCACCCCAGACGAAGTAGAAAAGTACCTCCTTGACTATTACAGAGAGAACACATATCTGGACAGGTTTGTAAAGGAGCCAAAATCATACAGGGAATATCTCAAGGCGGAAATCTCTAAAGCATGACGTGGCCTATGGCCTCTCTGTATGTGAAGGTACTCAATTTTCCTAGATATTTTATCAAATAATCCGGTATAAGTTCTCTGAACTGCTCATCTTCCCTGCTCTTAACAAGGTAGGAAAGAGCCAGTTCCATATGGGCATGTGAATCCAGAAGGAAGGCTGCTCTTCTGTCTCCCTTTGACATCTTATCTTTCATGTCAAGCCATACGTCATCAGCATGGTTAAGCATTTTCCTCTGCGGATCCGGAAGCTTGGATTCTGGGTCTGCCAGGATCTGGTAAAGAGTATCGAGCATATCCAGAATCTCTCTGCTTGCCTGGAGCCTTACACCCTCGGAAATGGCGAGACCCAATGAGGCTTGAGCCATTTTAATTTCTGACTGATAAGAGAATATGGGATGGTCTCTCCTGAGAGATTCTCCGGTATATTCACAAATTGCCATTTCATAGTTTTCCTCAATGTCACCCTCAGCCATGCTATGGTATCCCCTCGTTTTCTATTATGATTTTCCCTTAGAATGCAAAAAAAGATAGCCCCGGGCAGATTCGAACTGCCGTCGACGGGTCCAGAGCCCGTAATGCTTGGCCACTA
>JAJZZZ010000111.1 GCA_021797265.1 Thermoplasmata archaeon | reverse complement strand
TCAGGGGCTTTCCAATACTCTCTTCAGATCTGTTTCTGGTCGTTCTGGTGGCAGGATCAGTTGCCGGGAGAATGTTATGGGTAAATGTTAGCGAGAAATACATGAAGGGAAACAGAGTACTGATGCTTTCCATAATACTATTGTCCTCAGGCCTCATGGTTCTGGCTATAACCGAAATCCCGGATTCAGTTGCCCTCATAATTGCGTCAACATTTGCAACCGGCTTATTCGGAATAGGGTGGAACAGCACCTTTGTTACGTTTGTATCGGAAATAGCACCAAGGGAGAAGATTGGCACATTCAGCGGCCTCAGTCTGTTCATAATTGGGCTGGGCACAATAATAGGAGCTCCGATTTCAGGGGTAATTATCGACCTTACATCATCCTACAATGATATGTGGTATGTGATGGCATCAATGCTTGTCCTGATGAGCATTCTCATTCTGATATTCTCCAGAACCTTTGGGGGAAGGAGATACGGATCTGTAGCATCAGAAGTATCCGGCAATGAATCTGAACATAAGAGTGCTGGTACCTCGCTGCAAAATTAAATATAATTATGTGCCCTTAAGGTGTTTACGCTCCGATGGTGTAGTCCGGTCAAGCATTCCGGCCTTTCGAGCCGACGACCCGGGTCCAAATCCCGGTCGGAGCATACCAGACAAATAAAAGTAGGCATTGATGGTATCAAATAATAGTTAATCTTAATTTTTTAAAATATTTCTACGGATTAATATTTGAATTGATACCTATGGGTAAGTCTTGTTCACCATATATGAATTTACACTATCTCTTAATAAGACCAATCCAGAAAAGAGACTGATAAACCCATATAATCTAAAATTTTCCCCCCAGGTGGAAACAATCATCCTGCATTTTGGAGTACCACTCAATGAAATCTAAACCAAATCTCTATATTTCAGATATAAGAAAGAAATTTATAAAAAAAGCCTGATCTCAAAATGGAAAAATGAATGTGAACGAAGATTTTCTGGTGAAGATGAACAGATCATTGCAGAATCCCTATCCATTCTATGCAGAGCTGAGAAAGCAGTCCCCTATAGTTTATTCCAGGACTCTGGATACATTCTTCGTAGGCAGGTATGACACTTGCCATATGATTCTTAAAGCAAAGGAATTCGGGCACACTCCAAATGATTCAGAGGGAGATGCGCCAATACTTAAGAGATACATGAAAGATTATGGTGACAAACATCCTAAGATGAAGTCAAGGTCAATTCTGTCACTCAACCCGCCTGATCATACAAGAATCAGAAACCTTGCTTCAAGGTCGTTCACTCCGAGATCCATAGAGCAGCTCAAACCTTTTATTGAGAAACTTTCTGAAGACCTTCTCAGGGGAAATGGAAGGAATGAGATAGATTTAATTACGGATTTTGCGGCCCCGCTCCCTGCATATGTCATTGCAAAACTGATGGGTGTCCCTGAAAAGGACATGCCAACGTTCAAGATCTTATCAGACGAGTATGCAAAGCTTCTGAATCCCCTTTCTTCAGATGATGATATCTATAATGGATATGTAGCCAGAGGAGAACTTGGGAAATATTTCAATGACCTGATAGAGAAGAAGAAAAAGGATCCCTCGGAGGATCTTCTGAGCAAAATGGTTACAGATATGGAAGGTGGATACAGTATAACAGTTGAAGAGCTCCTGACACTATGCTCGCTGTTGCTGGTTGCAGGGCATGAAACCACCACAAATCTCATCGGCAATGGATTTTATGCTCTCATGAAAAACAGAGATCAGATGGATATGCTTGTTGAAGACAGGTCACTGATCAGAAATGCCATAGAAGAGATGCTTCGCTATGATTCCCCGGTCCAGATGGTAAGCAGGGTACCCATGACAGATGATGTGAGCATTGAAGGCCAGGAAGTCCAGAAAAACAAGTTCATAGCTGTAATGGTCGGATCCGCCAATCATGATGACACAATATTCGAAGAACCGGATAAGTTTGACATAACAAGAAAGGAGATCAAGCATCTTTCATTCTCAGAGGGGATACATTTTTGCCTTGGTGCACCTCTTGCCAGAGTCGAAGGTGCGATAGCTTTTGACAAAATTCTTGACCGCCTGAATGGAGGAAAGATAATTGAAGAGCCCAGATACAGAGGCAACTTCAATATGAGGGGGCTTGAGCACTTAAAGGTATCATTTTGAAACCCTGTATTGATTCGTTAGTTTTAGGAGGAGAAATCCTATGAAATATTTCTACCGATAATTGCATGATTTATTACATATCGACAGCACCTAATTTTTATCGTTAAGTTCCTGATGAACACACATTTATAGGCCTGATTGGACTGATAAGGAAAAAAATTAAATCTATTTCAAGCCAGATGCACTAGAAAATAGAGTCATTTTTCTTTTGCATCTGTTTCTAAGAATCAATGCATATGTGCAAATACATTGTTGATGGGGGCTTGTCTTTAGTCTACCTTAAAGAGTTAGAATCTTGATATTCTTGTGAAGCAGATTAGTAAATTACAGGCATTTTCCAGGGAATAAAATCTATTTCAGCATGTTGTATAGAACCACAGCGTTATTGTGCTTCTCATTCTTTGATGAGAATACAAGTGTAACATCCCCATACCTGGAAACAACCTCCCGTAGATCCCTCAAGTGGTTCTTCTTTAACAATTCCTCCCTGTACCTTTTCTGAAATTGATCCCATTTTTCATCCTCATGGTTGAACCACTTTCTGAGTTCAGAGCTGGGAGCGACATCCTTCATCCACATGTCAATGTGTGCATCCTCTTTGGATATTCCTCTGGGCCACAGCCTCTCAACAAGGATTCTGTATCCGTCTGAAGGTGAATAGCCCTCATAGATTCTCTTAAGTTTCATCCCCATGGTTAAGCAATATAAATCTCTAAATAAGGTGTTCCTGCCAAAGAGATGATAAAGAAATCTCCATGTGAAACACTTTTCGGCCTTTTCCTTCTGTAATTTTCCGTCTGTTATTGCAGATGATAACACTGTACGATCTTTCATGGCAAACAGGCATGAGTCTAGAAACAGGTATAAGGGATAATAATGCGTACTTAATCAAGAAATTCAAACCTGAATGGCAATCCAATCAGAGTCTTAAGGGCACATGGGAAAAACAAGACAAAACCTTTAAACCGGGCTTGGACTGAATTACATACTGGCGTCATTGCTATGGCGGAATTGAGGAGAATGGGCAATATCTTACATGAGAACGACATTAAACTATCAGAAGGCAGGAACACTTCAAAAGAGGAACATGTCTTAATTGGTAACTCTATCTCCAAGGTTTACTGCTTCTCACTCTGTGGATCAAAAATTCCAGATATATCCCGCATAATCAGATTCACGACAGCCGAAGAAGCAGAGTCAGAAGGGTTCAGGTTATGTGGTCACTGCGCAAACTTCCTTTCAGCCAGGAACAGAAGAAGGGAAATCGTGGAAAAGGTTACTGACCGCATCAGGGACAAATACAACACACCCATTGGGCTTGAGGATCTTTCATTAATGACCGGTTTCTCTCAAAAGGAGATTATAAAAGCCTTCAATGATGTATTAGGAATAACACCTAAGAAGTATCTTGAAGAGTTGAGAATAATAAAGCTGAAAGAGAAACTCAGTTCTGGTCAGACTGTAGATCAGGCGGTTGAAGCGATTGGGCACCAATCTCTAAGCTGGTTATATACCGCCTCCTCCTCAAAGCTGGGAATGAAACCGGCAACCTACAGGAAGGGCGGAAAAGGTGAAACTCTTCTTTTCTCCATGGAAGAGACAAGATTCGGAATTCTGGCTGTGGCTTACACAGAGAGGGGCATATGTTCAGTTACGCTTTCTGATACAAGAGATGATGCATTTGAGTATTTTAGGAAAGAGTTCCCAAAAGCCAAGCTCGCAGCATCTTCGGATGGCAAATCTCACCTAGAGGGGATACTTGCTTACCTTGACGGGACTCAGGTGGTTCTCCCCCTTGATCTCAGGGGCACGGAGTTCCAGAAGAAAGTCTGGTCTGCAATAAGGAGAATACCTTATGGTGCCACTGCAACATACAGTGAACTGGCTTCAAGCATCGGAAAGCCTAAGGCTTACAGGGCTGTAGCAAACGCCTGTGCTTCGAACCCTGTCCCCCTCATTGTTCCATGCCACAGAGTCATAAGGAAGAGTGGTGATCTGGGTGGCTATGCCCTCGGAATAGAGAGGAAAAAAGAACTGCTTGAATTCGAGAATTCAAATAAAAAGGATAAAGAAGCCCCATGACGCAGGCTAAGTCAAAGGACGGGATAACCCTCAGGCATGGAATCGCAATATACATTGCGTCTGTCCTTGGAGGAGGGATACTGGTTCTTCCGGGATTGGCGGCCAGTACTGCAGGGCCAGCATCTATTCTGGCCTGGATCATTCTCTCAATTGTCAGCTATCCGCTTGCCTATACCTTTTCAAGGCTTGCATTGAGATCAAAAGAATCCAGGGGGATATACTCCTTTTCACTTGAGGCATTTGGGAGAAGGCTGGGCAACGGTGTCGGCTGGCTGTTCCTGGCCTGGGTTGTGATCGGAGCTCCTGCAGTTGCAGT
>JAJZZZ010000110.1 GCA_021797265.1 Thermoplasmata archaeon | reverse complement strand
CACGGCAACATCGTATAACCATGCATGACAGAGCACGTATTCACGCTTGAACGGGTACTTCGGACTATTTTTCCATACCTGAAATCGCTGCCGCATAAGGTGCCGGTAGTACTCTTCTTTCTCCTTATTCCACATTCTGATTGTTGTGAACTCAGGATCACGCAGTTTATCCCATACATAAGAAAAATTGATCCTGTTCATTTCAGGGCCCCTTCTCCAGATGCGTGGTCGCCGTAATGTTTGCAACCACAAATTCATACAGCAGATCCTCAATCTCTATTAATGCGGTCAGCATATCCCCATCCGGATAGAACTCCATATAGATTGGGTAAAGGCTGCCCTCATCAGTACCGAGTATGTCCGCAAGTGTTTTCTTTCCAAGAAACTCCCTCAACTCTTTGACATGCTTATCGGTGAAGTGGAATGCCGACCTGTTAATGCAATTAAAGTCTGCTGTTATTGTCCTGAACGGATTGTCTATTTCCTCTCCACATAACTTGCAATTCACTTTTTCCCCTATTTCTCTCTCGTTCTCCATTTACTCCTCAGCCTCCTTGTGTGGTGCCTGACGTAGCACACGCAGGTATTCACTCGCCTGTGCAAACGTGAGCATCATAGGGCCATCCTTCCTTGCCATAAGGTCCTCATAGGATAGCCCCTTAAGCGAATTTATCCACTCAGCAAACTTTTCATCTGATAGAAATTCAATCAATTCCTAACACTCTCCTTACTGGCAATCGCCGGAAATTCTCTTATTCTCAGATCCTCTGGGAAATCCTCAAGTTCACCACCGGGCCTTATGCCGCCAAGCTGCTTCATCCATACGGCAACGCCCTGATCCTTTGCCTGCCTGACAAGGTTGCGTGCCCACTCTATGTTCATTGGGCGATGGTGTGGGCCTGACTCACCGCCAATAATGATCCAGTCTACCTTGCCCAAGCTATTGCCGAATTTTATGGGCCCTATATCTCCAAGGAGAGGCTCAAAAGAAACGAAGAACTTGCCTGCATGTATTTCCTGAGCCCCAAGTCCAAGAAGCTCTGCAACCCTCTCAGCGTAATACAAACTCATTTCAACACTGACGCCAAGCCAGACATTGGATGGGATCATGTAGACCTCATGGTCGCCACCATTGCCAAATTTAGGATGGGTACTCATACTGTAGAAGTATTCCGCAATCCGCTCTGGGCGCTTCGTAAGAATCTGGAAAATAACATCAGGGCGGCTCTCAATTGCTTTCATTACACCCCATATAAACGTATAAGGCACCCTCTCGTGGAACAGATCCGACATGGAATTGACGAATACCTTGCTCCCCGATGGTATTCTCTTAACTTCTTTGAGCTTCTCAGGATGCAATGTAACATCGAATGACCTGCCCCACCTGTGCGACCACGCTTCGGCATAGCAATTCTGGCAGCCCGGACTCACCTTTGAGCATCCGCTTACCGGGTTCCATGTCAGATCAGTCCAGCTTATCCCTGTCTTGTTCATTCCGGTTCCTCCTCATCATCAGGGAACCGCTCATTGTACTCATCATCTGTGAGTACCACAATGGGGACAGTGGATGCGTCAGCCCCATTGGTCATGAGGTTCCAGAAAGAGCCCGGTTCATTGGCTGTTGGAAAGAAATCCAGAAATGTTTTCCCTTTAAGTTCCTCTCTGGCGCCCTCTTTCAGCCACTTGTCCGACAGGTAAATCTCTATCCTGCCATCATCGAATACCTCAATGTGCATATTCATCTCACGTGGTCCTTTTACGGCAGGCAAACTTTCACCCCCCTGACTGACAGGATTCTTTTGAACTCAGGGCCATTGACTTTCCGGTAGTGGTCAGAGAAGTATGCTTCGGGATCCTCAACATCGCCGTATGTGACATGTATCCTCAGCATTGGCCTGTCGAATGACTCATAATGGACAGAATAGACATGCCTGCATTCAGAATTATCCGATGACTGGTGAATTACCGGCTCAAAGTATTCGTAACCATCACCTATGGTCTCAAGAAGCTTGGCATTGGGGAATTTTCCTGCCTTTATGTTATTCACAACATTCTCATAGGTGTCGCCTGACTCAATGGCTATGGCAGCCAGCAGCGCAAACACCTCGTCATTGCTGTAACCATCCTCATCATTCCAGAGGTTCGCATCTGACAGCACACTTATGAACTTCTGGCAGTTTATGTGGTATCTCATAGCCTCGTATGGGGCATCCTCGAACCATTCATCATACCCCGGCAGCCTGATATATTTGTCATATTTCTCGCCTTTCTCTATGGGGGTTCCACAGAAATCGCATGGGTAAATTTTCTTTGCCACAGGCTGTGACCAAGGCTCCCTTTCGGGTTTCGGATGCTCCACTGCATACTCACGCTTCAGGTCTCTGGTGTAATCTTTCAGCACCTGTGAATTGGGGCTGTAGTCAAATACCCTGAAAAACATCTCGCTGCAACTATCAGAGCAGTATGTTCTCCTTCCCGGTGGCAGTGGCTTGCCACAGTTGGCACAGACATGCTTTTCCTTTGCCTCTTTCCTCAGCCTTTCAGATTCCGCTTTCAGTTCCTCTCTTCTTGCCTCAACCTTTTCTTTTATCTCCTTCCTCATTGCCTCACCTCAATGTTTTGCTATGCTCTTTCTATAGACTTCACATGACGTGTTTTCCACGTCAGGCATGCCCTCTATGACATGCGCCATCGCCTTTACGGTATCACTGAGTTCCGTTTCCCCAGTCCATATATCCCCTTCAGGCTTCGGTTCCCAGTTCATCTGTATCAGGGTGCCTTCAGGCTTGCCATGCAGTGTTATTACGACACCCGCCTGCTCCAGACTTTCAACGGTCTGTGGCGGCATTTCCACCACTCTGCCATTCCTCACAAACACAAAATGCACACAGAATACCCTCATACCATGCACGCCCCCGAACATTCTTCCTCTGCAATGTCACTGTCAAATTCGTACAGTGTTTTGCCCAGCTTCATATCCACCTCTGCGAGTGTGAGTGGTTTCCCCTTTTTCCTGAAATTTGATAGGGTCATTACCGGATAATGGGAACCATTCTCCTCCAGTTGTATAGCCCTTTCCCACAGATCCGGGTGGTTTACCCTCAACCGTTTCCACTGGTCCAGCCTCTGGAACGGGCAGTAAAAGCATCCGGACTTGGGCGGTACAGGATAACCCTGACTCATTATGTACCTCTCACAGTCATCCCTTGTCATCTTTTTCTCAATAAGGGGGTACCACGTCACCTGACCGCTCCATCTTGTGGTGTTGGCCCTGAGCCGCTCATCATAGGCGAATCCAATCACCACCCTGAGAGTTTCATTGGGATAATTTTCCGTCAGGTACCTGTGCATTGGCCTGATTTTCCACTTGTCTGTGCAGTGCCTCATGAACCTGACCGGAATCATTTTCCAGCCAAGGTATGCCTGCTCCATATTGGTCACTGGCTCCCCATTCACGTTCTCCTGACCTCTCACGATAACCAGCGGCTTGTGGATCTCTTCAAAGTGGGGCTTCAGATACTTCTCAATGTAGTCATACGTTTCAGGGTTTTCCCCGCCTGTGTCGGCAAAGAGCACGAAGTCCACCTGATCCATTATGTCCGGCATCAGGGAAATCGCAGTGGTGTCCACGCCAGCGCCCAAGCTCAGGTAAGTTATCATTCCTGTTCCACCCCGCTTATGGCCGCCTGCAGTTCATCTATTTTTGTTGTGGTGACTGATATGATCATGAACGGGTTGAACATCTTTGCCTGAATAAAAACACGGATTAGCCTCATTGTGCTGCGGGGGCCAGCCTGCCTGATGTATCTGGCCACAAAACGCCACAGGCGCATGTTCTCCTCTCTCAAAACAGCGCCCCCAGAGATGTCTGCTTCTCCTCACTGCGCTTCACGGTGAACAGTAGCCGGATGGCTTTCATGATGATTTCCTCAGCATGTTCCTCAAAGATGTGCTCTGCCATTGTGTCCTCAGCATTATCATCATCAAGCCCTCTCCAGCCCTCAATCTCGAAGTCGCAGAGATTGCAACTGAAGTCATCGCCTTCGTCCTTGAACGCAGATTCAGACTGACTGTAGAACTGATCTGGCTCGAACCATTCCCAGAACATGTCCTCATCCACGAGGCCCATGAGATCCTCAAGGATCTGCTTGCCGATGAACTGCATCAGGCCTCAGCCTCCTTTACGACTGTTCCCTTCTTTCTTGCGTGATATATTGCCCATGTGGACATGAAAAACCAGATGACATAGACAAAGATTGCAAGCATCAGATATGCCCCTGCAACAGCACCCATCAGGTTTCCTTTGTACTGCATGGATACACCGTTGCTTGCAAAGAATCCGAGAGAGACAGATACGGCTGCGATGAGTATGATTGCCCATTCCCTTTCCTCAAACCTAACTTTCATCCACACCTTGTCCTTTTTTCCCTCTCTTGGTTTCCTGTGTTCGATAACTTTCATTTTGTCAGGCCTCCTACTGACTCAAGGGGTTCTTGCCAAGAACGTTCGCAACCACCACCATCCAGTCAGGAATTTCCTTAGCCCCGTTGAACTCCAAGTCCAGGAGCCTGATATACATTCTAGCCAATCTGAGAGT